>SCQV01000163.1 GCA_004299085.1 Chitinophagaceae bacterium
AATCTGATTCATTATCCTTTCGGTTGACTATCATTCGTACCTGCCTCGACCAAGGCGAGGTATTCGTGTTTGTTTTTAACCTGTTTTACCCTTGATATATTAGAATCCTTCAATAAGAATGAAGCATTTAAAGGTCTTTTTCCATCATAGTAATTGAGGATTACGCATGAGCAGCTACCCATTCTTCACCATCTTCAAAAACTTCTTTTTTCCAGATAGGTACCGTTTTTTTCAAAGTATCAATGGCGTACCGGCAGGCATCAAAAGCTGCTTCCCGGTGAGGAGCGCAGACAGCAACGATGACGGCAATGTCGCCGGTTTTTAATACCCCCACCCGGTGATGTATTAATATATTTTCAACAGGCCATAGTTGTAAAGCATATTCTGCAATTTTCTTCATTTCTTTTAATGCCATCGGTTCATAAGCTTCATATTCCAGCCGGACGACTTTCTTTTCTTTTGTTTTATTTCTGATCGTTCCAATAAAAATATCCATTCCCCCGCATTGGAGATTTTTTACCTTTCCAATACAGGAGATTATATCCAATGGTTCTGATGAAATTTTCAGATCGGTCATTAACTTATTTTTTTAGAAATATCTTATTCTTTAGGTAAGAACTTCCTTTTGCTTTATTTCTCATCTTTTAACGACCTTAAAAACATATAAGACAGGCAAGATATCGCTCTGATCATTTTTGTTCTTTATTTCTAATGTTTAATCTTGCCTTAGTCATTCGTTCGCGGAGCCCGCCTTCACGCAAAAAAGCCTTTTCTAATGATTGTATCTGTCTGTTCAACAGATACGTAACCACTTTTGTCAATCCTACCATAGCATTGGCACAAATTTCAGGGCTTTCATTTTCAATAGCCTTCTTAAAAGTATCGTAAGTAGCATTGGGAATTTTGTTTAGTTCTCTGAGGCGGATAGTCAACCGGTGTGTTTTATCCCACGTGGCAGTTTACGGGTTCTTAAAAAATCCTGATAGTCAATCATCAACTCTTTCCAGGGAAGCTCTGGCCACATTGGTCAATTTCAATTCGGTTTCTTTAGAAGTAGCAGAAGCAACACTTGCTTCTGCAATATTTTGTTTACCACTACGAGCCGCTTGCACCATCTGGTCAATAGTGCGATCATATTTGTTAAAGAATCTTTTGGTGAAATATACTGTACCATCATAAATTATCTCGGCTTTTTGATAGGTTATCAGATTCTGGTAACCCCCATGAATTGGAATAAAACCCTCCTTGTTTGGTTCATTATTCATTATCCTTGATTTTTGCAAGACTCCTTAGACATTTATGATTTGTGGTATTGTCCCCAGTGTCTTTTTAGTCCCTAAAATACAACAATAATGATAAATAACCATCATCCTCCGCTTACCGGCGGAATAATGGCTATTTCATCCTGTGCTTTCAGGATCACATCTTCTGCTGCATATTCATTATTTACTGCAATCATGTAAGTGGATAATCTTTTTATAGCAGGGAATTCATGCTCCAGATTTTTTCTTAAAACATCAACCGTTGACCCTTCCGGTAAGCTTATTTCCATAAGATTAACCTTAAAAATCTCTTTTACAATCCCAAAAGCGAGTAACCTGATTTCCATTTCTTGTTTAAAGTAAAGTTTAGATTCCTGTAATTCCATAAATAGGCACAAAGATAAGCCGGTAAAGGGGGATTGTTGTAAAAACTACTATTAAAATATAATTTTATCTTTTTATCCTTTTATATTATCTTTGCCTCACTTTAATCAATCATCATATAAAACAATAAAATCATGTCAGAAGTACACACATTAGATGTAACCGTTATTGAGCCGCGGTACAAGCACTCCACGATTTATGAGCATTTTGATGCCTTAAAAGAAGGGGAAGCTTTCATCATTCATAATGATCATGATCCTAAGCCTTTGTATTATGCCTTAATGAATGATCGCGGGAGTATTTTTACCTGGGACTATTTACAGAGCGGTCCGGAAATATGGGAGATAAAAATAAGTAAGAATAAGTCCTGACAATAGTTTGCCGGAAATGGTGATAAGAATAAACCCTTTGAACTATTACAAGCTGTGCAGGTAAGTCCCGGAAGTTGCGCCATTCTGGAAATGCCATTACCAATCCCTGAGATTATTTGTTTGGCAGATCGTTCAATGATGAGTATCCCTATGCAAAGGTTTCTTGCAGAAATTAAAGATTCAGGTAAGTCTGCACCTGATATTTTTGAATTTCTGCCTTCTTAGTTTGTAGGGAATTGATTGATACAGGTCATTAAAAAAAGGAGTGGATCGTTATGTTTTCCAAATCATGTGAATATTCTATCAGGGCCATATTATATATTTACAAGAATACGCTGGATGGAAATAAAATAAGTATTGAGAAAATTTCGGAGGCGATTGGCACTCCGAGGCATTTTACCGGGAAGCTGTTGCAAGTGCTGGCAAAACAAAAGATCATTTCTTCAATAAAAGGTCCTCACGGAGGTTTTTACATTGAGCCGGATGCTCCCGGAATTCAACTCAGCAGGGTGGTTGAAGCTATTGATAGCACTGAAATATTTAAAGCATGTGCTTTGGGCCTGAACGCCTGCTCTGAAGAACATCCATGTCCTCTGCATCATCAATATAAGGGAATTCGCGAACAAATAAAAGCCATGATGGAAAATCAAACCGTGCAGCAATTGGGTAAAGAGCTGGGAAAAGAAAAGGTTTTTGTTAAAAATGAGAATAATTTAGGATAAATCCGTCTTAATACAATATCTTTGTACAACGTTATATTAACGAAATATAACGGCCCTTTAACGTTTTATTTTCTCTGTTAAAAGAAAAAGGTATGAAAAATCGGATTGCTTTTTCCTTAGGTATGTTTTTAGTGATAACCCTGACTCCTTTTTTCTCAAGTGCTCAAGATGCTGCTTCTACTGATCCTGGATTTACAGGACATGCTTTTTTAATGGGTTTTTTAATATTATCTGTTATCATATTGGTCTTTTTGGGCTTATTGTTGACAGCAAGGGTGAATGAACTGCGTGCCTTTTTAAAAAGGAAATCTCAGGCAGTAAATAAACGCGACTCCACCTGGAAAAGATTAATGAGCCTTGATCAAACCGAAATAAATGATATTACGAAGCTGAGGCAAGAAAGGCAGAATGTCTCAAAGCTTTAGCCTTTCTATACGGAAGTAAAATCATAATCCTTTTTTGATAAGCTGTTTATCTTTTGTTTAATAAACTACTTGAGTCTATGAAATATTCTAAAGATTTCTCTCTCTCGTTCGGTACAGCATTTATCTTTTTAATAATGCTATTGCCAACCACTTTATTTGCACAAGCAACGGAAGATCAAAAAGAAATATTTACGCATGCCGGTGTGGTAGGTGCGCTTGTTATTGCCATGTTGCTTTTGTTATTGTTCGTATTTATTATCACGGCCAAGGTAAATAAGCTAATCTCGAATGCTCAGAATGAGAAAAAAGCGAGGGAGCGCCGCTCGTTACAAGAGGAACTGTTAAGCCTTGAAGGGAAGGATCTCGACGAATTATTACAAAAGCGCAGAGCGGCTTTATTGTATAAATTAAAAGGCACGGAACTTTCCGGAACTGCTATTCCCGCCGACGAAAAAGGTATTATAAAAAGTGCCACTACTGAGATGGAAGTGCCATTTCTCAGTGAAAAAAAATACGTCAAAGCGCCATTAAAAGTTGATCCGGGTTTGAGAAATCTGATCATGGCATTCCTCGGAATGGCGGCTTTCTGGTTGATATTCGGAACATCTGTAGGAGAATATCTGGGAATAAAATTCGTAAGTCCGGACATTGATCATCTGGCATGGCTAAGTTTTGGGAGACTACGCCCCGTGCATACCAATACCGTATTTTACGGGTGGGCTTCTCTGGCTATGATAGGACTTGCCTATTTTGTGGTTCCCCGCACTTCCAATACAAAGATTTACAGCCTGAAAATGGGCTGGTGGTCTTTGGGCTTTTTTAATGCCGCTGTTCTAATAGGTGATTTATTTTTGATGGGAGGCATTAATAACGGCGGAGGAGAATACCGCGAGTATATCTGGCCGGTGATGGCGTTGTTTGCCATAGGGCTTTTATTATCCACCATTAATTTTTATAAAACTATTGCTACCAGAAAAGCATCGGAAATTTATATCTCCAACTGGTACATCCTAGCAGGTTGCGTCTGGACATTGACGTTAGTAACTATTTCTTATTTGCCTTGGTATCAAAACGGGCTTGGAGAAACGGTTATCCAGGGATACTATATGCACAATGCCGTAGGTATGTGGTTTATGACTTTTACATTAGGATTAATGTATTATTATTTGCCGGCGGCATTGAATAAGCCGATTTATTCTTATTCTTTAGGTGTATTGGCCTTCTGGACTCAGATGCTGTTTTACACAATGATAGGAAGTCATCATTTTATCTTTAGCCCGTTGCCATGGTGGCTTCAGACAATAGCTATCGTATTCAGTGTGGGTATGTTTATTCCTGTTATCGCAGGAACAACTAACTTTTTAATGACGATGAAAGGAAGCTGGAAAGCTATATCCGACAGTTATGTATTACCGTTCTTACTGACAGGGGTCGTTTATTATTTCCTGGGATCCAGCCAGGGCAGCTTTGAGGCGTTTCGTTTTACGAATTATGCCTGGCATCTGACGGATTACACGGTGGCCCACTCACACATGACCATGTATGGCATTGTCAGCTTTATGCTATGGGGCTGCATTTATTATTTGCTTCCGAGAATAACGAACAGAGAACCTAACCAGGCTTATGTAGGCATGCATTTCTGGTTTGCCTTTATCGGGTTGTTGCTTTATGAATTCTCGCTGATGATCGGCGGTACGGAGAAAGGACTGATGTGGATGGAGGGAGTTCCTTTCATTCAGACGGTGGTGAAGATGGCGCCTTATTGGCTGTGGCGTGCCATAGGCGGTTCATTGATGCTGTTCTCGCACTTTGTATTTGCTTATAACATTTATTTTATGTTCAGGAAAGAAAAGCGTGAGGAAACATCTTCAACAGATACTATTTCTGAATTATCATTAGCTTAAAAAAACCGGATATATGTTTTTCAATTTCCATAAAAATCATAAAGAATTACTGCTGACAATTTTTGTCATGTATGCCATGCTGAGCATTTTCATAGCAGTTGTTCCGGCTATTGATGTGCAGGAAAATAACGGGCCTTTGCCTAATGAAAAAGATATGACTGAACAGGAACGCCATGGGCTTGCCATATTTATTGAAAATGGTTGTGTGGCTTGTCATACCCAGCAAGTTCGTGATATTGCCATGGATAAAATGTGGGGCGGGCGTCCTTCCATACCTGCCGATTATTTCTATAGCAAAGAAAGGATGAATGTCTGGCAGCAATCTCCCTCCCTTTTAGGAAGCGAACGCACAGGCCCCGACCTGACTAATGTGGGGGAAAGGCTTAATAGTCCTCAGTGGCAATATCTTCATTTATATAATCCACGGGCATTAGTGCCACAATCCATTATGCCTGCTTTTCCCTTTTTATTTAAAATAAAAGCGAAAGCTGATTCCGTCAGGGATGTTATCTTAGCAGTTCCCGATAATTTCCGTAGAGGGATTAAAGGCGATATTGTAGCCACCCAGGATGCTAAGGATTTGGTGGCGTATCTTTTATCTCTGAAACAAGCATCCATTCCTACGCCGGATCAATTTTTACCGAATCCTACATCTTTAATGAAGAAAGAACAACCTTCCGTGACCTCTGCTTCTGCATCGCCTGGTTCTTCCTCTGACAGTTCTGCAGCGATGGCATCTGCAGGCGGAGCGCCTAAATCAAACGGCCAGGCGCTGTTTACAAGCACCTGCTCACTTTGTCATCAGGCAAGCGGAGAAGGAATCAAAGGTGCCTTTCCTGCTTTGAAAGGAAGCACTATTGTGAATGATGCTGACCCGACTTTACATATAAAAATAATTCTTGAAGGATATGATGCCATTCCCGGTTATGGCGTCATGCCGCCATTTAAAGACAAATTTGATGATGACCAGGTGGCTGCTATCATTAATTATGAGAGAACAAGCTGGGGGAATAATGCTAAAACAATTACGGTGGATGATGTGAAGAAAATAAGGGCAACGATTAAGTAGTTTATTGCTTTATTTTTATTGTTTGCTTGTTCATTCAAGGACTTCTTCATAATTATATATATTAAACTTAGAGATATGAAAAAAATAATTCTTTCTGCACTATTAGTCTTAGTTTCTATTCCGGCGGCGTTTGCATGTAAGCTATGCGAAGAACAACAACCGAAATGGCTTAAGGGAGTGGTTCACGGCCCCGGACCTCAGAATATGTGGGACTATATCATTACGTATGCGGGAATACTTTTCGTGCTGGCGGTATTATTTTACAGCATAAAGTTTCTGGTAAGGCCGGGAGAAAAAAATCCTGATCATGTTAAATACAGCATTCTTGAATAAAAAAGCTCCCTTATGGAAAATGATAAAAGAATAGTACGCGTATTTCTGGACAACGATGAGGTACCGTTAGCCGAATATCAGCCGCCGGTGAAGATGGTGCTGGATACTACCAAACTTACGGATGGGAAACACACGTTGCGTGTAATCGCCCGTTCAACGGACGGTATTGAAGGCGTAAAAGAAGTGCCCTTTGTGGTGCGAAACGGGCCGGCTATTACAGTGGTTGGATTAGGCGAAAACGATGTGGTGGATCATCACATTCCTATTACTATAAATGCTTATGGCAGCGAGAGGAATGATATGTTCATCGTCACAGGTTCTGAGACGCCGACTGCCATTCCCGCCTGGGTTTGGGTATTGGTCATTGCTTTTATTGCATGGGGAATATTTTTCCTGATCCGTCATTTAACTCCTGCTAATTACGCTGCATTGTTTGTACCTTTGTGCGTGCTGCCGGTTAAAAAAATAAGAAATGGGCATAATCCTTTAAGTCGTAATGAAAGACATAGAAACATTAAGTGACATCAGGCTTTTGGTAGATGAGTTTTATGGGAAAGTACGTAAGGATGAACTAATTGGGCCCATTTTTGACGAAAGAATCGGCGATAATTGGGACCGGCATTTAGATATTATGTATCGTTTCTGGCAGACGGTACTTTTGGAGGAAGGCAAAACCTATTTCGGCAATCCTTTTATAAAACATGCTCCTTTGCCGATATTTGAACAACACTTTCAACGATGGCTTCTCTTGTGGAAAGAAACTCTTCAGAAAAATTTTAATGGCCCGTTGGCAGAGGAAGCTTATGACAGAGCAGACAAAATGGGGTACGTTTTTCAGGTTAAATTAAATGCGATCAGGGAAGAAGGAGGAAGGGCGGTTTTTTAATATATTGAATTAGGTACTTAGTTCTCGTTAATCAGGAAATCATGGCATTGCCAAAACGACCTTAGGAAAATGACGCCTGCCTTTGCCGGTAGGCAGGTTAAGAAATTTGCAAAATGGAGCGTTAAACGGAAAATAAG
>SCQV01000010.1 GCA_004299085.1 Chitinophagaceae bacterium
GCACCGGTAAAACATCCTACGCCTAATCCCAGAAACATATATCCTAACTGGCTTATCGTGGAATATGCCAATACTTTTTTAATATCATTTTGCTTTAAAGCAATGGAAGCGGCGAATACTGCAGTGACTACACCCACAATAGCCACTATTGTTTCTGTTGCCGGTGATAGCGTGTACATAATATTGCTACGCGCAATCATATATACGCCTGCAGTGACCATCGTGGCTGCATGAATTAATGCTGAAACCGGTGTTGGACCTGCCATGGCATCTGGCAGCCAGGTGTATAAAGGTATTTGTGCAGATTTTCCCGTAGCACCAATGAATAATAAAATGGTAATGGCAGTTAATATTCCGGAACCCATATTCATCCCTGCTGCTTTAGAAAACACATCCGTGAAAGTGAGCGAGCCGAACGTTTTTATCATCAGGAACAATCCGATGATAAACCCCAAATCACCTATACGGTTTACTACGAATGCTTTTACGGCAGCATTGTTGAAGTCATTATTTTTAAACCAGAATCCTATTAATAAATAAGAACATAATCCAACACCTTCCCATCCGATAAACATAATCACATAATTGGCCCCCATTACCAATAACAGCATCATGAAGACAAATAGATTCAGATAGGCAAAGTAGCGGGCAAATCCTTCATTGGTTTCTTCATGCATATAAGGGGTTGAATACACATGAATGAGGAAGCCAACACCGGTAATAATTAATAAGAAAACAGACGTTAGCTGGTCAATATAAAAATCGAATGGAATATGTAAAGTTCCGGCGGAAATAAAATCGAATACATGAATAGTTTGTGGCGTAAACCCTGTTGTACGAACATCAGAAAAAACTATACAGGCAACTACAAAAGACGCCAGTACCGTCAGCGAACTGATGATACCGGATAAAGTTTTAGAGATAAACCTTCTTCCCAATCCATTTATCAGGAATCCGGCCAATGGAAACAAGGGGATGAGCCAACCGATATTATTCATGTAATAAGACGATTAATTTTTTAGTCTGTTTAATATATTGACATCTACGGATTTTGTATGCCGGTAAACCATCACGATAATAGCTAACCCCACTGACACTTCTGCTGCAGCTACTACCATGATAAAAAAAACAAATATCTGTGCAGAAGCATCATGATGATACTTTGAAAAGGCCACCAATAATAGGTTTACCGCATTCAGCATCAGCTCAATGCACATGAATATAACAATGGCATTTCTTCTGATCAATACTCCGATGACACCAATACTGAACAGTGCAATCGAAAGCCAGATGTAATTTTGTATAGGCATACTCTCACCCTAAAAGGACTTTTTATATTGTTAAGAATAAATTTTCAATATCATCTGTATTATCTGTTTACCCCTCCGGTGGATAGGGGGCTTTAATCTTTCTTCCCAATCACAATCGCTCCAATCATAGCGCTTAAAAATAAGATACTGCTTACTTCAAATGGCAAAACAAAATCTTTAAACAATACCTTCCCTAAATTTTGAATAAGACCGATATTGGTACTTCCCTGTATCAGCATGCCGGTATCTGCTTTTTTCAGTGCTGCTACTAACACGATTAGCAATAAACCTCCCGCAACAACGCCGGCAAATTTGACTAAATTATTTTTCTGTGGTTCGCCGGAAGCGTTTAAATTCATCAGCATGATGACAAAAAGGAATAATACCATAATGGCGCCGGCATAAACGATAATGTGCACTACCGCCAGGAATTGTGCATTTAATAAAATATAAAATCCTGTGATGGTAAAAAAAGTAACTATCAATAATAATACACTGTGAACCGGGTTCTTAGCTACCACTACTCCGATAGCCGACAGGATGGAAATGACAGCCAGTATCCAAAATAAAATCGTGGGTAAGCTCATGGTTTTTCTGTTACAGGTTGATTTTCTTTTTCAGGAAAAGGAATTAATAAATCTTCTTTTCCATATATAAATCCTTTGCGTTGATAATTTGCCGGTGCAAAAGTTTCTGTTAGATAAATCGCATCTTTAGGACAGGTTTCTTCACAAAATCCGCAGAAAATACAACGCAGCATATTGATCTCATAACGTGCGGCATATTTTTCTTCACGGTATAAATGTTCCTCCCCCGGTTTGCGTTCAGCCGCTTCCATCGTAATGGCTTCTGCTGGACAAGCTACCGCACATAATCCGCAAGCTGTACAACGTTCACGGCCTTCTTCGTCACGATTCAGGATATGCAGTCCACGGAATACCGGACTGAACGGCCGCGTTTGCTCTGGAAAATTATAGGTGGCTTTCTTTTTAAAAAGATGCTTTAAAGTTATTCCCAATCCTTTTATGACTGCAGGCAGATAGATTTTTTCCCATAAATTCATGGGGCGGCGATCTACCGGTTTTGACCTGTTGGTTAATGATTCCATGACGTCTTCAGTTCTTTTATAATTCGGCTAAAATGTTTTCAAAATCTATTTTCAATTTGGGGATCTCATCATTCAGAGTTTCCCATACTCTTGTCCAATCCATCAAACCATATCCGTGAGCATAGAAATTTCTAGCCTTTTTCATTACAGCCCATTCAATAGTTTTATATTTGTCTTTGACATTTGCTGATATTCTGTTTGCATATTCACCAATCACCATGATTCTTGTAAACAAGCATCTTTGAGCATCATATTTTGATAAAACTCATATTCTTCTTTCCCTTTCAAATATTCTTCGATAACACTTATCTGTTCCAATATGAAAAGGATGAGTTCTCTATCAGATTTTGGATTAGGAATACTCATGCTTCATAAATCTTTATTTTATCCTTTTGGATAAAAGGTAAAAAACGATTATATACAAAGGCTTCTTCAATCAATTGGACGTTACGGTTTAACTTTTCCTCCAGATCAGTATTTAGTTTTAATAGTTCAAATAGAGAGACCTTTTTTTTACTGTCATCTAATTCAACTAATAAATCCACATCGCTGTTTTCGTTCGCATCTCCCCGGGCATAAGAGCCGAATAAATACACGCGTTTCACCGGTTTATCTTTGAAATAATCCGAAACGGTTTTTTGTATTTGTTCAATAGTCAGCATAGACACTTTTATCTTTTGACTTTTATCTTTTATCCTGGCTCAATGATGTAAATACAACATTAAAGCTCCGGTTATCAATAAATTTAATATCGCCAAAGGTATCAACATTTTCCAACCTAACTTCATCAATTGGTCATAACGAAAACGCGGAACAGTCCAGCGAACCCAAATGAAGAAAAAGAGAAAAATAAAGATCTTTACGAAAAATGCTATGACCCCTAAAATTGTCAATGTGTTCGGACTGACATGCAGACTGTGCATTCCTGGGAAATTATACCCACCGAAATACAAGGTAACCATTACCGCAGAACTGATGAACATATTAATGTATTCCGCAAAAAGATAAAAGCCCAGTTTCATGGAAGAATATTCCGTGTGAAAGCCCATCACTAATTCCGAATCACATTCGGCCAGGTCAAAAGGCGTGCGGTTACATTCTGCAAAAGCACAAACTAAAAATATTAAAAACCCGATTGGTTGGTAAACGATATACCATACTCCGTGAGATTGTTGCTCCACAATATCCTTCAGGCTTAATGAGCCGGTTATCATCAGTAAAGCAATTAATGATAATCCCATGGCTAATTCGTAAGAAATAATTTGCGATGCAGCGCGGATAGTTCCTAACAAGGAATATTTATTATTGGACGCCCATCCGCCAACCATAATGCCATAAACACCAAGACTGACCACCCCGAAAATATATAATATCCCGATATTCACATCAGCTACCTGTAAAGAAATATCTTTTCCGAAAATATGCAAAGTACTCCCCCACGGAATGACAGCGCTGGTCATACAGGCGGTGATCATGAATATGGCAGGACCCAGTATAAATAAAAATTTATTGGCATATTCGGGAATGATCTCTTCTTTGAAAAATAATTTACCTCCATCTGCCAAAGGTTGTAAAATTCCGAATATTCCCGCTCTGTTGGGGCCGCGTCTGTCTTGTATAAAAGCGGCCAGCTTACGTTCCGCATAAGTGGAGTACATAGCAATAAAAAGAGAGATGCCCAATATGATCGCTACAAGGATGAGTTTTTCTAGTACTAAAAAAGCGCTAATTTCCAATAACATACAAATAATATCTTCTAATAAATTAGTTAATTTTCCTGATCTTCGTTCTCATTTCCATCGCTGATCAGTTTGTGATCCTTTTCCCAATTTTTCATGTTGCCTGCTGCTTTATTAAATATATCAGAGGTAGCAGGGCCTTCGATCTGAGATAAATCCATATCCGGCATATTTACCTGGCTGATGGCGTGAATGTCCATCAGCAATCTCGGATTCCTTCTACTCATCACTTCGGGCATAATCTCTTTGGGCTTTACCATATTTACATAGTGTCCTTGAGAAATAACACTATGACGGTTTATTTTTCTTGGCCCTTCAATGACCCAGTCGTTAGTATTCTTCTTTTCGTAACGGCAGGTATTACAAATAAAAGATTCCACTTCTCCCCATTCGTTTTTTCTGGCTGTTACACGAAATACTTCGTTGCCCCGCATCCATAAAGCTACATTACCTGAACATTTTGGATTATTACAATCACGATGTGCATCCATAGGCTTTAAGAACCAGACGCGGTTTTTAAACCGGAAGGTTTTATCCGTTAAAGCACCCACTGGGCAAACATCTATAATATTCCCACTGAATTCATTATCTATCGCCTGATGAATATAAGTGCTTATCTGCGCCATATCACCACGGTCCATAATCCCATGTATTCTTTCAGGAGTAAGCTGCTGTGCGACGAATACGCAACGGTAACAGAGAATGCAGCGATTCATGTGCAGCGTAATCTTATCGCCGATATCTATTTTTTCAAAGGTGCGTTTTTTAAATTCAAAGCGAGAACCGTCTAATCCGTGTTCATAAGAAAGATCCTGCAAATCACATTCTCCTGCCTGGTCGCATATCGGGCAATCCAAAGGATGATTGATTAATAATAATTCAACTACTCCTTTTCGTGCCTCCATCACTTTAGGGCTGGTAATATTTTTTACTACCATACCATCCATTACCTGAGTGCGGCAACTGATTTGTAATTTAGGCATGCCGCGTGTGTTCTGTGCACTTGTCTGTGCAATCTCAACTAAGCAAGTCCGGCACTTGCCGCCACTGCCTTCCAGCTTACCATAAAAGCACATAGCAGGCGGCACCACATCGCCGCCAATCGTACGTGCAGCTTCTAATATCGTAGTGCCCGGCGGCACTTCAGTAGTAATATTATCTATGGTTACTTTTAGTTTATTTTGCTCTTCTGCCATGATTTATTTATTTCATGTTTGGCGCGACAAATGCTACAAATTTCAATTCAGACAATAATTATATTTCGATTGACCTACTCTTTTTCATCTTTGAGTAGAACTTTCTTGTGCCATGATTTCTAACGGATCCGCATAATGTGATAGCCCGAAATTTCTTGACTGTGCTTCCCGCGGATTTTCAATGTGCCATTCAAATTCATCTCTGAAATGACGAATGGCTGCTGCTACGGGCCAAGCTGCCGCATCGCCCAGCGGGCATATAGTATTTCCTTCAATATGGCTTTGCACGCTCCACAGTAAATCTATATCACTCATTTTACCTTTACCATATTCTATATTATGTAAAATCTTTTCCAGCCATCCTGTTCCTTCTCTGCATGGACTGCATTGTCCGCAACTTTCATGATGGTAAAAACGTGCTAAAGTCATTGTATTACGGACAATACACTGGTCTTCATCATAAACAATAAATCCGCCGGATCCCAACATAGAACCGGTTGCAAATCCGCCATCACTCAGGCTTTCATACGTCATCAGACGTTGTTCTCCTTTAGCTGTTTTCAACAATAAATTAGCCGGCAGTATGGGAACCGATGAACCACCGGGAATACAGGCTTTTAGTTTTTTACCATTGGCGATCCCTCCACAGTATTCATCAGAATAAAGAAATTCTTCCACTGAAATCTTTAGTTCTATTTCATAAACTCCCGGCTTATTGATATTACCGCAAGCTGAAATCAACTTAGTGCCGGTAGATTTCCCAATACCGATTTTTGCATATTCTTCTCCACCCATTTCGATAACCGGAACTATGGTGGCTAAGGTTTCCACATTATTAACAACAGTCGGGCAGTTCCAAACGCCTTTTACTGCTGGGAAAGGCGGCTTAATGCGCGGATTACCGCGTTTGCCTTCCAGGGATTCTAACAGCGCAGTTTCTTC
>SCQV01000164.1 GCA_004299085.1 Chitinophagaceae bacterium
GCATTTGTAACATTTATTTCATTTCTTAACGCCATCCGCTTAAATTTTCTTAACGCATTTTTTATGATGCCGCAAAAACCAAGCATCGGATTAAAATACTGTCATTTTCAAAGAACTTGTCCCGGTATCCCGGGAAATTAACTACTCAAAAGGACGATATGGTTTTGTTGACTTATTTCTTCCTTCGTTATGCTCTTTCAGCCGTCTTTCAAGGCTGTTAGTCATACCTACATAGATATAATTTCTTGATAAACTTTTTAAGGCATATACGAAAAACATAAATACTATTTTAAATCAACAATCTACTTATTCGTGGAACCCTAGCTTCCATCAAGCGTACTTTGAAACCGGTGAATATAAACTAAAAAGCCTCGTACCAAAGTATGAGGCTTTTTAGTGCCCGAGGGGGGAATCGAACCCCCACTCCCTTGCGAGAACCAGATTTTGAGTCTGGCGCGTCTACCAGTTCCGCCACCCGGGCAATGTTCCTGCTATCTCTTAAAAGAATCTTTTTTCTAAAACTATTAAACTAATTTTATCGAATCTCGTACTCCCTTGTGAGAACCAGACCTGCCTGCCGGCAAAGACAGGTTTTGAGTCTGGCGCATCTACCAGCCTGCCTGTCGGCAGACGGGTTCCGCCACCCGGGCAGTTATTTATAAGGCTTTTTAAAAGGCCTATTATGAACCCTTCACCCGAAACTTCAAAAGAGGCGCAAAAATAAAGAAACTTACTAAACTTTCAAACTTGATTTAGCCCTGACACATTATTGAACCCCGGGGTTTCTTCGTACAACGTATATTTGCAACTATGCCAGAAAAAATAAATATTGGACTCATTCGAGAGGAAAAGATACCGGAAGATAACCGCGTAGCCTTTACGCCACGCCAGTGTAAATGGATACAGGAACATTTTCCGCAGGTACGAATTACAGTACAGCCATCATTTAAACGTTGTTTTCATGATAGCGAATATATACGGGAAGGAATTGAATTGAGTGAGGATATGAATGGTTGTGATATGTTAATGGGAATTAAAGAAGTTCCTGTTGATAGGTTACTGCCTGAAAAAACTTATTTCATTTTTTCTCATACAAGAAAAAAACAACCTCACAACCGGAAATTGATGCAAGCCTTTATTGAAAAGAAGATTACGCTGATAGACTATGAATGCCTTACTCATGATGATGGTCAAAGGATAATCGGTTTTGGCTTTTTTGCAGGCGTAGTAGGTGCGCATAATGGATTGCTGGCTTATGGGAAGAAAACAGGTTTGTTTAATTTTAAACCCGTTTATGAATATCACGATTTTAAAGAATTAGCAGAGTCTTATTTCGGAACTAAGTTGCCACCATTAAAGATTGTGGCCACTGGTTCTGGTCGCGTGGCGGCAGGTATCCTGGAAGTAATGGGCTTATTGGGTATTAAAGATGTGCCTGCAGAAGAGTTTTTAATTTCAAATTATAAATATCCGGTATATACCCAACTTAAAGCTGGTGAATTATATTTACGAAAAGAGGATAAGGTGTATAACCGGGACGATTTTCACCGCCATCCGGAAGAGTATGAATGTAAGTTCTTGCCTTTTATTACGGCTGCAGATATTTTAATGAATGGTATTTACTGGACTGAAAATATGTCCCCACTCTTCAACTGGGAAGATTTAGCGAAAAAGCAATTTCGCATCAAAGTGATTGCGGATATTACGAACGATACACATGGTTCGGTTCCCTGTAATCTCGGTGATTCCACCATTAAGGATCCGGTGTATGGAGTGGATCGCTTTTCAAGAGAAAAAAAGCCTCCTTATTTGTCAGATACCTTAGATATGATGTGCGTAGGCAATTTGCCGAATGAGCTTCCCAGAGATGCATCCAGGTATTTTGGAGAACAAATCGTAAAATATGTATTGGATGATTTAGTAAAGGAAACCGCGTCACGAGATGATGCTATCATAGAACGTGCCACGATTGTAAAAGGAGGTAAACTAACAACACCCTTTGAATATCTGAAAGACTATGCATCCAAATAAAGATAATAATCTTTTAAAAGCGATTTAAATTCCGGAGAATATTCCCATTTGCTTTCATAGATACACAGATCCCCGGTAGTTACTGACTTCATTCCTTTATCAAAAAATCCAATTATCCTGAAACACGGATAGCCAGACGCTTGCCTTACTTTTAAAAGATGAGTAGCATCATAATCATCTTTTTCCATCAACTGATTAAACCGGGAAAATTGTTTCTCCGGAAACATTATGCAGCTTGTACCATCTTCTGAAAGATTTTTATTGATGCAATCCTTCAATTCCTGATGGCTTAAATCACGACTATGCTTTGATTGGTTTTTATGCGGCTTATTGCTTTTCATTTCATCTTCATAAAAAGGAGGATTGCAAATGATAAAATCATACTTTTCAGATGAATGAATGTTTCTTATGTCTTCATGAATAATGGAAATATTTTTTGTCCATGGAGAACTGGAAAAATTTTCTTTTGCCTGCATATAGGCTGATTCATTTAATTCAATGGCATCAAAGTGAGATTTCGGATTTTTTTGAGCTAACATCAGCGTCAGCAGGCCGGTACCTGTGCCAATATCCAATATATTTTTAACATTATTCTCTTCTTTGGCTAAAAAATTGGCAGCATACGCCCCCTGTATGCAGGCATCTGTACACACTTTCATGGAGCAGCGATCCTGCTCCATGCGGAATTGCTTAAATTGGAAATAAGAATTAGACAATTTTTTGGCATAAATATCCGAAAAACTTAACTTTACACAAAACAATGGTAACATGACTCCTGAATATACTGTACACGTCCCCCGCACCATTGCCGAGGTTTTCAAAAGCCTGCCGGAAGGAACTCCTGCTCAGCTTATCGAAAATAATATTGTAATGGAGCCTGCACCGACTTATTATCATCAAGACATCTTGATGGAAATCAGTACTCAACTTTTTAATTATGTTAAAAAGTGCAGTTTAGGAAAAGTGTTGGTAGCGCCATTGGATGTATATTTGGGAAGGAGGAATGTTTTCCAACCCGATATTCTTTTCATTAGTAATGAGCGATTATCTTTTATACAGAAAGATGGTTTGCATGGAGCGCCTGATTTGGTCATTGAAATTCTTTCTCCTGCTACTGGAAAATATGACCTCGAAGAGAAAAAGGATGTGTATGAAAGATATGGAGTGAAAGAATACTTTATTATAGAGCAAGGCACTCATTCTGTCCAGAGTTATTATTTAGTCAATGATTATTTCAAAGAAATGGAAGATAAAAATGGAGAAATCAATTCTCGCTTATTAAATATTTGTGTTCATTTTTAAGTTTGAATGTACGTTAAGAAGAGATAGCAATTACTGATTACAGATTACTACTAACCATTTACATTTCTTTCGCTAATTCCGGTCCATGCTGCTTCTTGCACTCGGACTTACCGTTAGGTCCGCAAATTCTCCGGCGAGGTATTTATAATAAGCTGTTATTGAAATCATGCCGGCATTATCTGTGCAATACTGAAATTCAGGAATATAATGATTCCACCCATATTTTTCACTGTACGCTTTCATAGCCTGCCTTAATCCCGAATTAGCGCTCACCCCTCCCGCAATACAAACTTCTTTAATGCCGGTTTCTTTAGCAGCCTTAACTAACTTATTCATTAAGATAGTAATAATACGATGTTGTACTGAAGCACAAATATCTGCCCTATTGTTTTGAATAAAATCAGGATCCTTTTTAGTCTGTTCCTGCACAAAATATAAAATGGCCGTTTTCAATCCGCTGAAGCTGAAATTCAATCCGGGGATCTGAGGCTCGGGAAAAGAAAATCTTTGGGGATTGCCTTCTTTCGCATATTTATCTATCAACGGTCCACCGGGATAAGGAAGCCCAAGTATTTTAGCCGTTTTGTCAAAAGCTTCTCCCGCTGCATCATCTAAAGTTTGCCCCATTACTTTCATCTTCAGATAATCTTCCACCAGCACAATCTGGGTATGACCACCCGAAACTGTCAGGCAGAGAAAAGGAAATGACGGTTTAGGATCGCCAATAAAATTGGCAAGCACATGAGCCTGCATGTGATGAACAGCTATCAAAGGCAGGTCTAATCCTAATGCAAGCGATTTCGCAAAGCAACATCCGACTAATAAGGAGCCAATCAACCCCGGCGATTGTGTAAATGCAATAGCCTTCAATTCTTCTTTAGAAACACCGCTCTTTTTTAAAGCGGCTTCTACCACCGGGATAATATTTTGCTGATGTGCCCTGGATGCCAGCTCGGGAACCACGCCGCCATATTGCTCGTGCACTTTTTGATTAGCAATAAAATTAGATAGCACTTCTCCGTCCCGGATTACTGCAGCGCTTGTTTCATCACACGAAGATTCTATAGCTAAAATATTGATATTCATGGTTTAATGGCTAAATTGCTTTATGGTTGAATTGCTTTAAGGTTCATTTGATAATTGATAGTTGAATATTGAACATTGATAGTTGAGTATTGAGTATTGATTTAAGATTGATGATTTAAGAATTAAGAATTAAGATTTAGGATTAAACACTAAACTCCAAACGTTCACGATCTTATCGCCACTACCGGATTTAATTTGGATGCCGAGAAAGCAGGGATATAGCCGGCAATAATTCCCGTGATAATGGATATAGCGAGTCCCATGATAATTATTCCAGAGGTCATATATATTTTAAAAAAGACAAAAGAGGATATCAATTTAGTGACACCGAATACACAGAGCATGCCAAGAATACCACCAATGAGACAAAGTACAACCGATTCTATCAGGAACTCCTGGAGAATAACCCGTCTTTTGGCACCGATAGCCTTCTTCAATCCTATAATATTAGTTCGCTCTTTGACTGTTACGAACATGATGTTAGCAATGCCAAATGCACCCACTATCAAAGCAAATATCCCGATTACTAATCCGCCGAAATTAATGCTGGAAAATATTTTATCCGTATCATTCGCGGTCATGCTTAATTCATTCAGGGCAAAATTATCATCCTGAGCAGGTTTTAGCCTGCGGATGGCGCGCATCGCACCCCGTAATTCATCTTTCAATTCCTGCACATTCACATTCGAAGCTGCCTTCACCATAATAAACGGTTCCACGAATATACTGCGGTCGTTGGCAATCTGCCGCGCAGAAGCATAAGAGACAAGCACACTGTTATCGTAATCGAATGCGCCAACCAGACTCTCTCCATAAGTTTTTAAAACTCCAATAACGGTAAACACTCTTCCGGCAAATTGCACCTGACTGCCGATGGCTTGTTGTGCCGAGTTAAACAATCCCTGCCAGATGTTGGCACCGAGGATGATGGTCATGCTGCTGCTTCTGGATTCCACCGGAGTGAAGAAACGCCCGGCCTCTAAATTAATCTGCTGAATCCGGTCGAAGCCATCCGTTACTGCCAGCATGGTCACATTCTGCATGTAATTATCGCCCAGCGCAATCGTCTTATTATTCAAATCGTACACGTAGGCAAATGCGCTTGCACTATGGATACGCTGCTTCAGCTCCTGGTATTCATCATAGTTGGTTTCGGGGCGTTGTATATATTTCCACCAATCACTGCCGGTATTTCCCCATGGCCAGCGCTGCACATAGACCACATTGCTGCCTAAGGAGGACAGTTCGCTTTTGACATTCATTTCAAGGCTCTTGGTCAATGTAAAAACTGCAATGATGCAAAAGATGCCGATAGTAATGCCCAGCAAAGAGAGGAAAGTGCGCAGCTTGTTCACCCGCAGCTCTTGCAAAGCCATCAGCAAACTGTGCCAGAATATTTTGAAGGATTTGAGCATCGGACAAATTTACGGAAGGAATTGTGATTTTGGAAAAAGTTAACTAAATCATATTTTGAGATGCGGGTATTTCAAGTGAATCGGGAATTATTTATGTCTTTAAAAAATTAAAAATTCACATCTTTTTTTCATCCAGACCTCTTATTTCAATGAAAGGATTTAGACAGGATTTTCCGCTCCATAGGAGCGGGATGTTTGTAACAAGAGAACAATAAGAGGATTTTGGCTCCACCGGGGCCTCCTGCTTGGGAGTAAGATGGAGTGCATTATATTCTCTATCAGTGTCTCCTAATGTTCAAAACGGAAGTATCGTCAATTCAGGAGGCCCCTTATGGAGCCTGTTTCTAATGGACCCGTCTTTTCTTTTACAATCAGGAAGCTCCTATGGAGCAAAACTCAATCTATTAGAAATTTTCTGGAACCTCAAAATAAGATTTAGCCCAAAAAGTCCTTTCAATTTGGTCAATCCTTTAAAAGAAAGCGGCTCTTATAGTCAAAAACGTACTTCTCCAGCATGAGTTTTCCCTTTTGGGGGAATTCAGAGAGGGTTTTTTAATTCTTGCTGTGATGCTCCCCTCCCTAAATATAGTGTAATCATAAACGTAATACTTCTCTTAAACCCCCTCCGGGGAAGGGGGGCTTCTTAATCCTTATTATGATGGATGTTCTTCTCTGATCTATAGTGCCGGTAATAAACAGAGGTCTGCATTGTAGTGGCGTAAGGGTTAATTTTTAACGAATATACAAAATAAAAAAGCCAAAGTCAAGTCTTGTGTGACAAAATGGTCATAAGGGGCATTTTTTGCCTAAAATAGCAGTATTATCTTGGTAGTCCAACTTCGAAAAATCGGAAGAACACACCCGAAACCTCATTCTCCAAAGCATGGATCAAGCATAGATGAAGCATGGGCCAAGCCTGTCAAAAGCGCACTTTATCCATGTCAATATCATGGTATATCCATTAAATCCTTGCCCTTTCCGGATAAGTCATAAGCATCCGTTTTTTCGTTTTTATTACAGGTTGTTTTTCCCTACCTTTGCGCCTGTTAAGGTTTTTTCTTTGCCAACAGGCATAGAAGATGAAAAGGGAACCGGGTGCAAATCCCGGACATTACCCGATGCTGTAATCTCTATAAATGCTTTGGCTACCTCAGCCACTATTTTAATGCTGTTTTCAGTAGGAAATGGGAAGGCGGGCCAAAGCAGGAGTAAGTCAGAAGACCTGCCTCAACAGTTGATTATGCCATAGCTTCCGGGATCAGAAGCATGCATGCAGCATCCATGTTTTTTATCCATGTTTTTCTGCATCGCTGTTACCTTTCCGGGGTTATGAATTATAAATTCATTAACCTCTTAATTGTTTTCAGATGAAAAAAATCTTATTGCTCACAGGACTCCTTCTAAGCCCCGCATTACTCTTTGCTCAACAAAAAAAGTTATCTTTAAATGAAGTGGTGGTTACCGCCAACAAATTTGATCAGAAAGCTTCCCAGACAGGGAAAGTCGTAACAGTTATTACTCAAAAAGAACTGGAGCATAACAGTGGTAAAACACTAACGGCTATTCTCAATGAGCAGCCGGGCATTACTATTAACGGAACTCAGGAATCTCCCGGGACCAATCAAACCGTTTACATGCGGGGTGCCGATCCGAAATATACCCTGATAATGATTAATGGGATTCCGGTCAATGATGTCTCGTATAATGATTACAAATTTGATTTGAATCTTATTCCCGTTTCTTCCATTGAACGGATTGAAATCATGAGGGGGGGGTATTCCACTTTATATGGCTCAGGTGCCACTGCAGGAGTTATTAATATCATCACTAAAAAGGGAGGAGATAATCCATTCAATGTTACTGCAGGTCTCAGTGGAGGAAGCTATGGTACTTTCCGCGAGCAGGCCGGCATTAATGGCAGCAAAAATCACGTTGACTATAATGTTCAGTTTCAGAATTTTGGCAGTAAAGGTTTCTCATCTGCGCTGGACACTACCGGCCATGCAGGATTTGACAAAGACGGCTTTCACCGGAAATCAGTATTTGCCAACATTGGTTTTCATCCTGATGAAAAATGGACTATCAGCCCTTATTTGAATTTTGCTTATGAAAAAGGAGATTTGGATGGTGGAGCTTTTACAGATGCGAAAGACTATACTTATAATACTACTTTTTTTCAGACCGGCGTTCAGATAAAGCATGATTTTGAAAGGGGAGATTTAGCGATAAATTACAGCTACAATCCTACTGAACGTCATTATCTGGAAGATTCAGTAGAAGGCCAACCCTATCAGAAAGAATATTATCAAAGCCAGACACATTCCGTGGATGCGTATGCTCATTTCATCATGGACCCGCATATTTCATTCTTAATCGGCAATGAATTCAGATTAGAAAAAACCACCCAAAGCAGCGATTATATGAGCGGTACTTATGTTTCAAAAAGCGCGCTTTCTGCTGATTCTGCGCAAACGGATGCCATGAATATCTACGGCTCACTCTTCCTTCATTCCAATAATGGATTTCATGTAGAAATAGGCGGCAGGTTAAATCAGGATAAGCTATATGGTTTTCATCCGGTATTTTCTATCAATCCATCATGGCTTATTAATAATCGTGTAAAAGCATTTGCTAATTTTTCCTCTTCTTATGTGGCCCCGTCATTATATCAGTTGTATTCAATTTATGGAAATCAAAATTTAAATCCCGAAACAGGATTAAATTATGAAGCAGGAATCCAAACTTTACTGGCTGATCAGAAATTAAAGCTGCGTTTAACCGGTTTTGACAGAAATATGCGCAAAGTAATTGCATTCCAGCTAATGAATGCTGCGACCGGTGCCTATCAGTATGTAAATTATGATCATCAGCATGATGATGGCGGAGAATTTGAATTGAATTATGCAGTGAATGAGTATCTGCAATTTACAGCCTATTATGCTTATGTAGCCGGTCAGGTAACGGTGAGGAATGATAATACAAAATTAGATTCCACTTATAATAATTTATTCAAACGTCCCGAACATTCAGCAGGAATGACTGCTTCCTGGCAAATCACTCCTTCTTTTTATGTGGGATTAGATGGGAAATATACTGGATCACGCAACGACCTGACTTTTGCCGGCTACTCTCAGGAAGTATTAAAGTTGAAAGGTTATGCGTTGTTTAATTTTTACGCACAGTATATATGGAAAAAGAAATATAAAATATTTGTCAGCCTTCAGAACATCACTAACAGTCCCTATGTGGAGACTACCGGCTTCGCTACTAAAGGATTCAATTTTGATGCAGGCATTCAATGGTCATTGTTTTAGATATGGATTATTTTTAAGATGGGATGGAGTACCTTTGCGCGATGTGTAAAAAAATAATCCTATTTGTTATTATCCTGGGGGTTTCCCGTTTGGCATATGCACAAGATACCGGTTATATTGCGCATCATTTAACCTTAGATTCCGTCGTTATCAGTGCCAGCCGGGTTAATTTTGATGTACCTGGATTCATTAAAATGGTGGAAGACGATACTACTTTTTATAAGGCATTTAAAAACCTGCGCATCCTGGCTTATACGGCTGAAAATAATATTGACATTCTCAATAAAAGTAACAAAGTCAAAGCATCGCTGATAAGCACTACCCGCCAGCATCGCCATGACGGATGCCGCACCATGAGCGTATTAACTGAAAAGACCACCGGTAATTTTTATAATCATAAAAAAGAATATAATTATTATACTGCAGAACTATATGCCAGCTTGTTTTTTACCAAAGGTCAGGTTTGTGGAGAAACAAATATTGTAAAAGGAGGACATGATGTAAAGACAGATAATGGCGAGATAGAAAAGCATAAAGAACAATTAAAGGAATTGATTTTTAATCCGGGGCAACCCATTCCCGGCGTACCTTTGATTAGCAGGAAAGTAGCTATTTTCGACGATAAAGTAGCGCCCATGTATAATTTTTCTATTACTTCTGCAGATTACGGAAATGTTCCCTGTTATGTCTTTACTGCACAAGCCAAACCTGAATATAGGAAAAACGTTGTAATTAATAAATTGGTAACTTATTTCAGTAAAGATGATCTTGAAATCGTATACCGGGATTATTCGCTTTCATACAATGCATGGGTATTTGATTTTGATGTAGATATAAAAGTACAAATGACACACTTCAACAATCTGCTGGTTCCCGCTGTCATCAATTATGACGGCGACTGGAAAGTACCCTTTCATAAAAGAGAACATGCCTTATTTATGGCTAAATTTCATGATTTTGCCCTGAATGGGGATTGAAGAATGTTTCAAAGTGGTTTCAGGATGGTTTCAGAGTCGTTTCAGGATGGTTTCAGAGTTGTTTAGAATTAATAGATATGGAATTTGAAACGTGGAACTTTGGAACTTGGTTTCAGAATGGTTTCAGAGTTGTTTAATATTAATAGACTTGGAACTTGAACTTGAAACTTGGAACTTTAACACTTCTCCTTTACATAATTCCTCCATTTTTCAAGCACTTCCTTAAAATTATCAGGTAACTCACTTTCGAAATACATTTCTTTCCTTGATTGCGGATGAATAAATCCTAATGATTTTGCGTGCAATGCATGATAAGGAAGGATAGTAAAACAATTCTCCACAAACTGTTTATACTTACTGAAAACAGTCCCTTTTACAATATGATTTCCGCCGTAGGTTTCATCATTAAACAAAGGATGTCCTGCATGTTGCATGTGAACCCTTATCTGATGGGTGCGGCCTGTCTCTAATCTGCATTCTATGAGTGTGACATAATGAAATCTTTCCAAGACTTTATAATGCGTGATGGCTTCTTTCCCATGTTCACCATCCGGAAAGGCATCCATTTTTTTCCGGTATCGCTGATGACGGCCTACGTGTGCAATGATTGTCCCCTCCTCATCTTCAAAATCACCCCAGACTAAAGCGATGTATCGGCGTTTAACAGTATGCTCAAAAAACTGTCTAGCTAAATCATTCATGGCCTTTTCACTCTTGGCAACAACTAATAAACCCGTAGTATTTTTATCAATGCGGTGCACCAGGCCAAAACGTGGGATAACAGGCTCAACAGCATCATGCTCATGGTTTCCTAAATACCATGCCAATCCGTTCACCAAAGTTCCGGTATAATTGCCGCTGCCCGGATGTACCACCATCCCTGCAGGCTTATTAACTATCATCAGGTCTTCATCTTCATAAACAATATTTAATGGAATTTCTTCAGGAATAATCTCCGTTGTTTCAGGAGATTTATAAGTATAAATTACAATATTATCTCCGGGCTTTATCTTATAATTAGATTTAACAGGTTGTTCATTTACTAAGACCAATCCGTTCTCGGCGGCCTGCTGTACTTTGTTACGGGTCGCATTTTCAATGCGGTTTGTGAGGAATTTGTCAATGCGCAAAGGTTCCTGTTTTTTATCCACTATGATGTGGCATTTCTCAAATAATTCTTCTCCTCGTTCCTCCGTTTCTTCCTCTGGAGTTGAACTGTCAGAGGTCGTAGCGGTCACCTCAGGATCGTTTTTTCCCTGATTATGAATCTTATGACGAGTTGAAATGGCAGGCGCTTTTTTCATCGGGACAAAAATAATGGTTTTACTACTTCGCTGAGCATACACTTGCCTATTGTGCAAAATTCTATTCTTCCTGCCAATCCTATTATTACCAACCCGATAATTAAAGTAGTTTTTCTTTCTACTGCCGCTGCGATAAAGTTTGCAATAGATTTTCCAGATAGTTCAATGTCATGGTAAACCCTCCCTGGAAGCCCATTTCAATCATATTTTCCATACGTTCAATCGAATCATTGTAAATAGTGATACTCACTTTTGTAATTCCATTTTGCTCGCTGAAATCCAAATCCCATTCAGAGCTGGGTAAGTCAGGGTTCGCATCATTGTCTGCGAAAGCATTCAGCATTTTAAAATTGGTTTTTGGAGTAACAGAAGTGAATTCCTGAATTGACCAGTGCTCTTGTCCTTCCGGGCCTACCATAGCATAAAATCTTCGTCCACCAACCTTGAAATCCATAAATTTTGTTTTTGACACCCAGGGTTTAGGCGCCCACCATTGGTCAAGAATTTCTTGTTTGGTAAAAGCATCCCATACGAGCGATAGGCCGGCAGCAAATTCCTTGCTTACAAATACTGTTTTTGCCGCTTTATCAACGGTAAAATCAAATAGCAGATTGTTTTTCATTTTTTATTGCTTTTAATTGTTGATAATACTTGGTCGAGTTGATTAAATCTGGTTTCCCAAATCTTCCGGTATTGATCTAACCATTTGTCTATCTCTTTCATTTTCTCAATTTCGAGAGAGTAGTAAATCTCTCTGCCCTGATGTTCTTGTTTTGCGAGTTCACATTCCGTGAGAATGCGCAAATGTTTTGACACTGCTTGTCTTGTCGTATGGAAGTTTTTGGCAATGGCGTTAGGAGTCATTGCCTGTAATGCAATTAAAGCGATGATAGCCCGTCTTGTCGGGTCTGCAATTGCTTGAAAAACGTCTCGTCTCATTTTTTGAATTGACTTATATGAAACTAATCAGTTGCAAATATATGCGAAACTAATCGGTTTCACAAATTTTTTTTCTGATTATCAAAAAATCAGTTATAATTGTCTGTGTGGATATCGATCAACGATTGCCGGTAACAATTTAAAAGTTTCCTTTTCTTAAAAGAGAATTCCTTGTTACTTTTGCGCCTCATCTGCGGCGGTGGCGAAACTGGTAGACGCGCTACTTTGAGGTGGTAGTGCCCGAAAGGGTTTGGGAGTTCGAATCTCCTCTGCCGCACTTTTATCAAGATAGTTCCTGTCCTTCCAGTATTTTCAGCTCGGGATTAACCTTATACCATCCCCTCCCTGTACGCTTAAACAGTTTTTTGTTATACACAAAATCCCGGTCTATCTCATTATTAGCCAAGATTGAATTTATATATTGTCGTTTACGACGATATTCAGGCAATACCCCTTCCGGCAAAAGATCAATGATTTGTATAAAGTTTTCCATGCTAAAATCTTTCTGCCCTGCAATCCTTTCCTTCTGTATAGCCACCATATATTGCAACAGGAAACTACCCATAGATTGGTTATTCAGCTTGATTATTCTATCTTCTATCTGCAGGCGAATAGCAGGTTGCTTTACTCTGTCATATAACTTTTTAAATCCACCGGCATCCATTGCCTGCTGGACTTTTTTCATCTCGTGCAGATAGTAGCTTCTTAAAAGAATCTGAGCTGCATTCATCTCGTCAGAAGACGATAGCTTCATATTGGCGCCTCTGTTTATAAAATAGAAAACAACTTCCGGATTGCCGTAATGTAAGCCGAGCATGAGACCGGTCATCCCGTTTTCATTGCTACGAAAATCCGGGCCGAACTTTTTAACAATAAGTCCTATTTCCCCCGTGCGGTTTAGCCTGCAGCTTTTGGCGAATTCTTTCCGGTCTTTATTTACGGCAGACATATAAACCATAGCACGTTTAAAATTCAGCGCAGCCAGCTTTTCTATTACCTCAATATAATGATGTGCTTCGGAATAAGCGAATAGTTGTTTCCGTTCGCGTTTCACTTCCTGTTCTGTTTTGGAGGGATCTAATGCCACCAGTTTTAAAGTCTCCAGGTCCTCCAGTGAAATATGCTGTATGCCCAACAGGCGGTCACGAATTTCCTGCGCCTGCTCATGTTTTCCCTGCAATTCCAACCTTCTCGCCTCTGCCAGCCAGTCTTCCGTGTTGGATTTCTGTGTTTCTATTTGTATTTGTTCGCTGCCCGTGCGTAATTTTAAAAGACTGAACAAACGATGACTGTGTTCTTTTTCAATCAGGTAAAGATTTTTGACTGCCCTTGTAAAAGCCACATACAGAGAATTGATAAAGAACTTATATACTTCCAAGTCCTTATCTTCTTTATTGGAAGCACGCATATAACGCAATTCCTTTTCAAAAACGCTTTCATCTACACCGCGGGTTATTTCCGTAAACTCTTTCTGATAAGCAGAAACAAAATTGTAGAGAATAATATTTTCATATTCAAGCCCTTTAGCTTCCTGTATGGAAAATATCAGCGGTGTTTTGAAGAATTTCTTAGCTTCCTGCTTGTCCTGGTTATTCATCACCAATACAGCAAACCGGGTGGACTGTTGTGTCTTGTCATTCAATTCCTTCTTCGGCTTGTCTTTATCAGCAAGCAAATTCACCTCGCCTTTTAACGGAGATTTGGTATCCACAAGATAAGTACTTTCTTTATCCACAGAACCAAATCTTGCATTTTTTATTAGTAGTAATTTATTGGATAAATCCGTTACCCATTGGGAATTGCGATAATTGGTGGTCAGGATACGATAAATATTGTAATCCGCCTGCTTGTCTTTATAAAAGAGTGATTTTATTTTTGACCAGGAAAAAAAGTTTGGATGAACAATTTGATTTGCATCTCCGCTAAGCAAAAAATTACCCGGGATTTTTAATGATGATAACACCAGCTTAAGCTGAATGTTGGTCATATCCTGCACTTCATCTATAACCACATAATCATAAAACTGCTTTACTTTGGGTAAATATTGATAAGACAGGATATTGGTATCGTAGTATCCGTCCTGTTGCAGAAAAGACAGATATTTTTCAAAAATATGATAGACTTCTTCCCGTTGTTCCCGTGCGAAAATAGATTGTTTAATTCCCAGGCTTAGATATTCTTCTTTACCCAGATAAGCATCGTGCACAACGGAACCTGTGAGCACGCCTTTCATTTCTTCAAAAAGGCGATATGGCTCTTTGATCTTTGTATTAGGAAAATGGCGAAAATACCATTGTTCAAAAGGCTTAAAAGTCAGCTCTTTCCCTTCGGGCTTTCCAAGACTTTCAATATACTCCCGGAAAGAAAGGAAATCCATTTCCTGATGCGGGTTATCGTAATGGTATTTAAAATAAATATTCTGTGCATTTTCTATCAGGTAAGGCGATAAAGAAACATAAGCAATATTTCCGGAAAGCGTTTTTAGTTTTTCCAGTGATAAGGCCGTTTTTCCGCTTCCGGCAGAACCGATAATAATTAATGGAAGTGGAAGATGATAGATTGCTGATTGTGCCTCGTCAAAAGAAATAAACTTGTCGAGCAGGTGTAGCCGGTTTTGTTTGGAGTTGCAATAAACTAATGGTTGCTTATCCTCAATTTCCTTTTCGGAAGTAATGGGAAGGAATTTATTCTCATCCACATTTGTTCCACGAAGAAATTTTGATTTATCGTAGGCGTGATTCAGGATCACTTCCAATAACAACAGATATGTCTTATTATCATACTCTGCGAATTTGAACAGGAGTCTGTTAGTATCATCCAACTTAGCCCGGTAATAAGGTGTGTTTTGAATCTTTTTTACATCTGCTGATTTAAAATCAAGTTCAACCAGTGCTTTTTCTACCTTTTTAAATTGCTTCTCAACCGGTTTAAAATCCAGTTCATTGTAATATAATAATTCCATTTTAGGGTTATTTTCCTCAAATTCTCTTATGGAGTTCGGGCGGCTAAATTACCGGAAATTGTCTAAAATGTTACCATAAAAAAATTTACCTCCTGCCAGCCGTAAAGTAATTGAACAATCAGCTTAAGAAATCATGGAATCCTATGATGACCTCTCCTTTATTTTTTTAAAGTGTATAATATACATCCTTTTATTTTGGAAAATCGTTAAATACAAACAGTCTTAGTTAAAAATTTATCTTTATTTGAATTAATAATTAACAAAATTATTATTTAAAAAATTTCGGATGTATTTAAATTCGATTACTTTTATGCGAACTTCTATATACATATAGTGATGTTATATCTTGTTTTTAATGATCAACGTACTCATTATTATTTCCTGATGAGCACACTCGCCATGGATTCTGCCAAAGCATAATTTATTTTACCTTCTCTTGTTTTATTTTCAAACGAAATGGTTTGAAAAGTGTTTCAATTTAATAAACATTAAAAACTGATACCATGGAAACAATGACTGCAACGAAAAAGAATATAACGAAGGATTTTCTTCCGATCAACGGTACAGATTATATCGAATTTTATGTTGGAAATTCCAGACAGGCAGCACATTATTACCAGTCTGCTTTCGGTTTTCAACCGTTAGCTTATGCAGGCCCTGAAACGGGCGTTCGGGATCGGGCATCTTATGTACTTCGGCAGAATAAAATAAGATTTGTACTCACTTCGCCTTTACAGCCTGAAGGAAATATTTCCGCACATATTTTAAAACACGGTGATGGAGTAAAAGTGCTGGCTTTATGGGTGGACGATGCAGAAAAAGCTTTTGATGAAACTGTCAAACGCGGAGCAAAGCCGTATTTAAAACCTCAGTCAGAAAAAGACGATTTTGGAGAAGTAAAGCGGAGTGGCATTTGCCTCTATGGTGATACCGTGCACATCTTTGTAGAAAGAAAAAATTATGATGGTATATTTCTCCCTGGTTACAAAACGTGGACTCCTCATTTCAAAACTAAGAATACAGGGTTATTGCATGTGGATCATTGTGTGGCTAATGTAGGCTGGAATGAAATGAATCAATGGGTCAATTTTTATGAAGAGGTGATGGGCTTTCGCAATCTGATTTCCTTTGATGATAAAACCATTACAACAGAATATTCCGCATTGATGAGCAAAGTGATGAGCAATGGCAATGGAAGGATTAAATTCCCCATCAATGAACCTGCTGAAGGGAAAAAGAAATCACAAATAGAAGAATACCTGGATTATTACCGCAGCCAGGGTATTCAGCATGTGGCGATGGCAACTAACAATATAATTGAAACAGTAACCAATTTGCAGGACAGAGGAGTCGAATTTCTGAAAGTCCCCGCCACTTATTACGATCATGTACTGGAGAGAGTTGGAAAGATAGAGGAAGATTTGGCACCTTTAAGAAAACTTGGAATATTAATTGACAGGGATGATGAAGGCTATCTTCTGCAGATATTTACCAAACCTGTCCAAGTTCGACCTACACTCTTCTTTGAAATTATTGAAAGGAAAGGCGCTCAGTCTTTCGGTGCAGGAAATTTTAAAGCGCTGTTTGAAGCTATTGAACGCGAACAGGCTTTACGCGGAAATCTTTAAAGGGGTCCTTTTCACCAAAACCGACAGCAAGCGCTCTGAATTCTTCAGGGCGTTTTGTTTTTTTGTTGTAGAAACTTCAAATTTCTTCTGATTCCCTCATACTTACTTCGTTTAATGGGTGAATGTTGAAATATCTCTTTAAACTTTTCCTCTGTTAATGCTTCCCAATTGCCCGTAGTAAAGTTTAATATTTCAGGTATTGGCTTAAAAGCTTCTTCCCGCCTGGCTACAGCAAAACGATTCCATGGGCATACATCCTGACAGATATCACATCCAAACATCCAATCCTGAAATTTCCCCTTCATTTCATCAGGGATTAATTGTTCCTTCAATTCAATAGTAAAATAAGAAATACACCTGCTGCCGTCAATCACTTTGTTTTCCTGAATGGCATCTGTCGGGCAGGCATCTATGCATCGTCTGCAGCTTCCGCAATAATCTTTGGCAAAAGGATCATCACAATCCAAAACTAAGTCTGTAATTAAAGTAGCTATAAAATAAAAAGATCCGTGCTGTTTGGTGATGAGATTCCCGTTTTTGCCAATCCAGCCTAATCCGCTCCGTTGTGCCCAGCTTCGCTCCAATACGGGCGCCGAATCCACAAAGCCGCGTCCCTGCACTTCACCAATATTTTCTCTGATAAACTGCAGAAAAAGCTTTAATTTTTTTCGGATTACATGATGATAATCATTCCCATAAGCATATTTAGAAATTTTTGGAGCATCATGCGATTGACGTTCTTCAGGGAAATAATTCATCAATAATGTAATCACTGACCTGGCACCGGGAACTAATTTCGTAGGATCAGTCCGCAGGTCAAAATAATTCTCCATATACTGCATCGTTCCCTGCATGCCTTTATTCAGCCATTGTTCTAATCGCCGGGCATCATCATCTAATCGAATCGCTTTTGCAATTCCGCAATAATCAAAACCCAGGCGGGCAGATTCTGATTTAATTAGGGCAGTATGTGAAGTGGTATTCAAGATAAAAGGCACGAACAATCAAATCATTGAACATTGAAACAATCTTTAGTATTAATTCTTCTTCAACTCATCCTTAAACACTTTTCTGAATTTTGCCAATTTCGGCCTGATCACAATCTGGCAATAAGGCTGATTAGGATTATTCTCGTAATAATCCTGATGATAATTTTCTGCTACATAAAAGTTATCATAAGGCTCTATGGCGGTTACAATAGGTCTGTCATAAGCACCTTCCGCATTGAGTTTTTGCTTATACATTTCCGCTTTTTCTTTTTGCATTTCATTATGATAAAAAACCACAGAACGGTATTGGGTTCCAATATCATTGCCCTGCCTGTTCAATGTGGTTGGATCATGGCTTTCCCAAAATGCTTCCAGCAACATATCATAGCTTATTTCTTTCGGATCATAAATAATATTGCAGGTTTCTGCATAGCCGGTAGTTCCGGTGCATACTGCTTCATAAGTCGGATTAGGAGTAAAGCCTCCCGAATAGCCAGAGATCACTTTTTTAACTCCTTTTAATTGCTGAAAAAAGGATTCTGTACACCAGAAACATCCTTCAGCAAAGGTGGCGGTGTCTAAACTCCCATCACCTTCCTTGATCGTGTTGGCAACAATTTGATTACTGTTTTCTTTCATAACTCTTTTTTTCTTTTGAGCGCAGGAGGCAAAGGTAACGAACGCTAAACTTCCCAATAAAAAATATCTGGCTAACATAGTAAATATGTTTTCCTAAAGTTACGAAAGATTTTGGGGAAGGGTTTGGAGTCAGCGTACGACTTTAACAAATCGTTATGAATACTTAAACTGTTTTGAACCGGTTGTGAAAACTTATCCCCTGATAATATGAATAGTTTCGTCAGGATTGATTTTGATAATTCGGGAAGGTGCAGCTTCTGTTTCATCATCCTGCCGGTAGTCCACGACATAATCCACCCATTGAATGATTTCCACTGAAATACCCTTAAAATTCTTCGGAGAAGGGTGTCCACTGATGTTAGCAGACGTGGATACAATAGGTTTTCCAAGGCGCTTGATCAATGTTTTGCAAAAGGAATCTTTGGTGATCCTGATAGCAATACTACCATCCGGACCAATTAAATTATCAGGTAATCCGATCGCATTCTCATAAATGACGGTAGTGGGACGATCCGAGTTCCTAATGAAATCAGACACGTCAGGGTCAGGATTAGCTGTATATTTTAGGATATCCTTTTCCTCAGCCACGAGTATAATCATGCTTTTGATATCATCCCGTTGCTTTAATTTGAAAATCCGCGAAATAGCTTTTTCATCGGTCGCATCGCAACCAATTCCCCATACAGTATCTGTGGGATATAGAATAATACCACCGGTTCTTAATATATTTAAGGCCTGTTCTACAGAATAATGAAGTAAATCCATACCGTAAATGTACGATGAACCGGAAAGATTCTCAACGATAATTTCACCGTTTTATTCCTCCTCATAGACATCGCGTAAATTCTTATCAGGAGCAATATTCAAGAAATAGGTTTGTTAAAAGTAGATATTGAAGCCGCAGAAAAATTACTCGCCGGGCAATTCAATAATATTAACATAGTTCGCCGCTCTACCATTACCTGCCATGATTCCCCGGAAAGAAAATTTAATAATGGAACTTATATCACCATAAAAATCATTCAAGGATCTCTGATCAAAAATGATTTTAAAACTTATTCACGAAATACCGACACTGATTATAAAGAGGGTTGGGTATATGGAACCAACAAAAAATTCGGGAATTAACCCGGATATCCCCGGCCGTTTATCTTATTTTATCACTGAATCATTTTTATTGTTAAAGATTAAATACCAGGTACTCTGATAGAATCCATTAGTAAGCGCATTCAAATATCTTGCTGTATCAGGATATAAATTTGCTACATTTTTTAGTGGGTTTTTAGAAAGATCATATAAGCTCGAATCCTTATGATCTACACTAATTTCATACAAAAACCGAGATCCAATCATCCCATAATAGACTTTCGAATTCTTTATAAAAAATAGAAAGTTATACGTTTGTTTCCTGGTCGAATCGAACAGATTAACCCCCAAAGTATAATTTTTGAATGGCATTCCAATGTAATGTGCGAAGGTGGGGAAAAGGTCTAAAAGGCTCGCAGGCTTCGTAATACGGGCCGGTTTAAAATAATATGGGCTGTATATAAAAGCAGTTACATGTAATTGCCCTGTCCCCATTTCATACTCCGGTATAGGCATAAAATGGTATGGATTTAAAATGGCATTATGGTCGCCAAAGAACACAAAAATAGTATTATCAAGATAGCCTGATTCTTTGGCTAATTTAATCAGTTGTCCCACATTATAATCTTCATATCGTAAGGCATTCAACTCACCCAAAGAAGAAAATCCGGATGAATCAAATTTGCTTTTACTGATGTCTGCTTTCGTCAATAGCTTAAAATCACCTGCACCTGGCGTGGTGGAAAAGGGTTCATGATTATCCGCTAATTGGAGAAACGCAACAAATGGCTTATGATTGCGCCACGTAGCATCAAAGACCTTATTGGCCTCGTGTACCAAATCATAATCAGAAATACCCCATACATCTAATCTTTTATCTGAAAAATCTTTTTCTTCGAACAGGCGTACACCTCTAATATTTGTAGTAAATAATGCGCGAATATTTTCCCAATTCATATTTCCACCTAAGAAATAATATTTTTCATACCCGTTAAATTCATTCATGATAACCCGTTGATTAATCATACTGGAATGGCTGGCAGCAGGCCGGTCCAATGTGATATCTGGCAATCCGGTAATAAGAGCATATACTGTTTTTGCAGTACTATGTGCCGGCACGTAAAAATTTTCGAAAAGAACACCACTATCGGCTAGCCTCTGCATATTGGGTGTTGGGTGCATCGGATTATTAAACATACTACTGACTGCAGCGCCTGTTGATTCAAGCATCACAAAGACAATATTTGGTTTAGGCCTGGAAGTATCGCCCTCATAAGTACGCACAAAATTCAGATTTGCAGAATCGGGATGGGTAATATGAAGATACTTTGCGACATAAGGATAATATTTCCTGGTCAGGGCAGGATGATAGGTATCGCCGCCAAACTTTAGCTTATTATAAAAATTTAATACCGGGTTTAATCCGAGGCTGCTGATTCCATTATCCTGTGTAAAAAGCGCCTGGCCCCATTGTAAAGGATAATAATCAAAATTCCCATATATACCATAAGCCATCAGGAGGATTATTATGGTAACATATATACCAAAATATCGTTTTCTATTTCCCGTAACATGATGTCTTTCTGTATTATTATTCTTTTGATAAAAATGAAGATATAATCTTTTATGTAAGAAGTATAAAATAAACATAAGGATAATCACTCCTATCAAACCTCTCACTATCGGATAGCTTTCCCAAACCATTCCCAAATTTGTACCCGCATCCCGCCAGTTTACAAAATTTAGAATAGTAAGGTTTATTCTTTGCCCCATGTAAGCATAAAACCCCAGGTCCACTACATAAATAACCAATAACACGAGATAAACAATAAAGAAATAAGTCATGAATATCCTGTGAAAGATACGTTTTGAAAATATTCGCTTTTGGAAAAAAAGTATGACTAAAAGAATAGGGATAGAAATTATCAGCGCAAGGCGCATATCAAACTTTATTCCTAAATGCCAGGCTTTCAAAATATCATGCAGATGATGATCATTGGTTTTAAAGAAAAATACATAAAAAATTACCCGGAAAAGCAGCAGGAATAAATAGACAATCAATAAATTTCCCACCAGATATTTAATTTCATCCGGAATCTTGTGAAAGAGCTTTTTCATACCTGTATTCTTATTTTAAATATTTTTTATAGACTGTGATGACCTTATCAGCCGTGACGCTAATATTATTATTTGAAACTACTTTTTGATAAGCCGCTTCCACTATTTTTAGGGTATCCACTTCTTTACCCAATATCCTATTAGCTTTCTTAACAAAACAATCAGTATCTTTCATTTCACAGGAAAAGCCTGTAACTCCCTCTTCAACTATTTCTTTTATTCCACCGGCATTTGAAGCTAAAACCGGAATCCGTGCAAGAAAACATTCCAAGATCGCAGAAGGATAGCCTTCCGATACGGAAGTGAATAATAATAAATCCAACTCTTTAATAACCGGATCAACAGGGTGAATAAATCCTGTAAATATAACTGAATCCTGGAGTTTCATTTTCCCTACCATTTCTGTCAGTTCGTTCTTCAAAGGTCCATCACCAATGATAAAAAAAGAAGTATCCGGATGAGAAGCATGGATTTCACCCGCGGCTTTTATAAATGTGATATGATCCTTCTCCTTCGTGAGAGCTGCTATATATCCAATTTTATAATGGCTTGCCGTTTTAGGAAAATGGGACTCTATATAAAAAGTGCTTTCAAAATGATCATATTTATGAATATCTATACAATCATTTATAACGAAAAAATTTTTTCGGGGAGCTACCGCTTTCACCACATTTTCCACCGCCACCGAAACACAAATAAATCCTTTTACACAAGGGTGCCTGTATTTGTAACGGGAAAATAAATTCTTGCCTACAGGAAATAATACTTTCCTATGAATAATTACAGGCACCTTCATGCCACATAATATATTTGACAAAACACAAACTGTATGAGATTTGGAATCGTGGGCATGGATAATGTCAAATTTTTCTTCTTTTATCAACCGGGCAACCCGGATAGCCCATTTTAAGCTAAAACCCGAAGCCCGGGGAAGGGTTTTATAAGGCAGTTTATTCTTTTTGCAATACTCTGATAAAACAGAATGCTCAGGGCATACTAATTGTGCAGAAATATTTTTATCCAGGAGCCCTTCCAGAAGATAAGTTAGCTGTCTCTCTCCCCCTCTCCATGATATGGCAGAAGAAATATGTAAAATCTTCATGAATGAATAAGTTTATTATACAACTCCATCATTGCAAAGGCAATATTTGGATCATTAAATCTTCGTACATAATCAAAACCTTTCTCTATCATATAATCATTCAATGATTCATCATTTAACAGCCTATTAATTTTTTCACCCAAAGCTTTATCGTCCCAATAATCAATATAAATAGAATTTGGTCCTCCGGCTTCTATAAAGCAACCACCTTTAGTAGCTATGACAGGAGTACGGCTATAAAGTGATTCAATAATGGGAATACCGAAGCCTTCAAAAACAGACATATAACAAAAGACAGTGGCTAACTGGTATATAATGGCAAGCTCCTGCATAGAAGATGGCCTGATAAAATGAATCCTTTCCCTAAGATGATTTGAGTCAATATATTTATGAATCCGATCAATATATTTTGTCTCCTTCCCCACTACCACCAACGGCAATGAATGGTGATTCAAACTTTTAACCACTGTCAGCAAGTTTTTTCTTTCTTCAATTGTACCCACACTTAACAGAAATTTCAAAGGCAGACAAAATTTTTCTTTGGTAAGGTTTATTTCCTTTTCTGTATAGGATTGTTTGAATGTGTGGTGGCAACCCTGATATATAACTTCTATTTTTTCAGGAGGAACCTTCAAAAAATCAATGATATCATTTCGGGTTTGTTCACTAATGGCAATGATCTTATCAGCATTTTTTACAGCATTTTTCGCTTTTTGAACATAAATGTATCTGTCAACAGCATGATACCATTGAGGATATCGCATGAAGATTAAATCATGTATAGTGACTATCGCTTTAATTTTTGTCTTTCTTATTCCGTAGGGAAGCTCATTACTCAACCCATGATACAGGTTTATATTATCTTTTCGTAATTGACGGGTGATGCATTTACTGCGCCATATAGATGAAAACTTTTTATTCAGAAAAGAATCAGGATAAGAAACTATAACATCATTTCCCGGAAAGTATAAATCTGGTTTTCGGGGTTTCGGATTATACAATACATAACTGTTTTCAGGAAAATAATGGCTTAATATGCGTATAATATCTCGACTGTAATTTCCTAATCCGGTAGTATTATGAAAGGCTCTCTTAGCATCAAATCCAACTATCATTGATTTGAACGTATTTAGCACAAAAGTAGAGTAACCCTTTAAATAATAAAAATATCGTTCAACTGACGTCTTTCCTGTTAACAATAAGTGATCTTAATCATACAAAATGATGAGCACGATCATATTTTTTTGCTCCTTCTCTATCTTAATTTTGTGCCAACAATGAGAGTTTAATTAAATTTGCGCTCCATGTAAGAGATCCTTATAGGAAGAAATTACCAAAGAAATAGAAAAATTAAAATGATATAAACCATGAGAAATCTATTGATTGCGGGATTATTAGTTGCAGGCTTCACACTCTACTCCTGCCACGGCAGTAATTCTTCAGACAAATACAACGAGAACGAGGTAACAAGTAACGCGGAAACTCCTCCTCCGACTACCATAGAAGGCAAAGTTCTGACAAGAGAAAATTCAGGAAATACAGCTTCTGCGGCCACTTCAACCGGAATTGATGTAAACGCTAAAAGCGACAGCAAAGGTGTGGGAAAGTTTACAGATGCAAACATAAAAGTGGGTCCGGGTATTGATGCCGCTATGGCAGCTAAAGGAAAGGCAGTTTTTCAAACCAGTTGCACCGCCTGCCATACCGCGACCGCTCAAAAGCTAATAGGCCCGGGACTGAAAGGCATTACTGACATTCGCACGCCTCAATGGATTATGAACATGATTACCGATCCGGTAAAAATGACTCATAACGATCCGGTAGCTGAAGCACTGCTTCAGCAGGAAAATGGTGTGCAGATGACCAATCAAAATGTGGGTGATGAGGGAGCCAGAGAAATTCTGGAATTCTTCCGGCAAAATGACGGTGCCAAATAACAAATGCAGCAGATATTCCGATTCAGTTATAAAAAAATAACGGCAGAAATTTCTTTACCTGTTTTTATCCTCCAGCCACACTTTCCCATCGGGGAATAAATAGGCGGCAATAGATTCTTCTTTCATCTCAACGCTGTATCCGGGCGCTGAAGATGGCATGTAACAACCGTGCTTTATGATAACGGGTGTTTTAAAATGTTCGTGAAGATGATCTATATATTCGATGATTCTGTTTTCCATGGTGCCGGAGACGCAAATAAAATCTATCATGGATAAATGCTGTACATATTCGCATAAACCCACCCCGCCTGCATGGGGGCATACCGGAACTTTAAGCTTTGCAGCCATCAGCAAAATACTCAATACCTCATTTACTCCGCCTACACGGCAACTATCTATCTGGCAAATATCTATCGCTCCGCTTTTCAAAAATTGCTTAAACATGATATTGTTCTGACAATTTTCTCCTGTGGCAATTTTTATAGGAGCAATACTTTCTTTAATTGCAAGGTGTCCTAAAATATCATCAGGGCTGGTTGGCTCTTCAATCCACCAGGGATTAAACTTCGCCAACTGTTTCATGTTATCAATGGCTTCCTGTATCTCCCATTTCTGGTTAGCATCCATCATCAACTTCAGATCCCAGCCTATTTCGTCTCTGATGATTTGTGCCCGGCGAATATCTTCTTTTATATCTCCGCCTACTTTCATCTTCAGATGTGTCCAGCCTTCAGCTTTTGCTTCTTTACATAGCCGGCGTATTTTTCCTTCACTGTATCCAAGCCATCCGGCAGAAGTGGTATAAGCAGGATACCCGTTTTTCAGCAAATAATCAATTCGCTCCTGTTTTGAATCTTCTAATTTGGAGAGCATCTTAAGACCTTCTTCCGGCGTAATAACATCCGTCAAATAGGTAAAATCAATGCAGGATATTAATTCTTCCGGCGACATATCCGCAATAAGCTTCCAAAGCGGCTTCCCCATCATTTTTGCATACAGATCCCACACTGCATTGATCAGAGCGCCGGTAGCCATGTGGGTTACCCCCTTCCTTGGGCCCAGCCATCTTAATTGCATTTCACCTATGATCGTTCTCCAAAAAGCCGCCATATCATTTGTAATCTCATCCATGGATTTTCCCTTCACCAGGAAAGAAAATGCCTCAATGGCCGCAATACATAATTCATTGCCCCGTCCTTCCGTAAAGGTGAGTCCATGTCCTTCTAAACCAGGTTTATTAGTTTTGAGAATAACATAAGCAGCAGAATAATCAGGGCTTTTATTCACAGCGTCAGAACCTATCAGTTCTCTGCTTGTAGGGAACCTGACATCCCTCGTCTCAACAGATTCAATAATGACCGGCATAAATTAAAATATAATATATTTTGGAAGAAAGTTAGGAAATAAATCATAACAATTCTATATCAAAAAAGATCCGAGGTGTACCAATAGGGAAATGCAGTATTCGCATCTTAGAAATAAAAACAAAAATCCAATCTTATTTTTCTTTTAAAAACGGGTATCTGTAATCTGTAACCGGAACAAAAGTCTCTTTGATTGTTCTTGCACTCAGCCAGCGATAAAGATTCATCATAGAGCCTGCTTTATCGTTAGTACCGGAGGCACGTGCACCACCGAAAGGTTGCTGTCCTACAACGGCTCCGGTAGGCTTATCATTGATATAAAAATTTCCTGAGCTATTTACTAATTTCCTCGTTGCAAGCTCAATGGCAGCCCTGTCCTGTGCAAAAACAGCGCCTGTCAAAGCATATCCGGATGTGCTGTCCGTTAATTTCAAAGCCTCTTCAAACTTATTTTCATCATACACATATATCGTTAATACCGGACCGAATATTTCCTCGTATAAGGAAACATATTTAGGATCCGTAGTTTCGATGATAGTGGGTTCAATGAAATATCCCTTGGTTTTATCGCACTTACCGCCTGTTAATATTTTAGCGTTTTTATCCTTTTTAGCATTAGCAATATAACCTGAAATTTTATCAAAGGCTTTTTCGTCAATGACGGCATTGATAAAATTACTGAAATCATCCGGCGCTCCCATTTTCATAGTTTTCACTTCTGCCACTAACTTTTTCTTAATCTCTTCAGCCAGATTAGAAGGGAGATAGGCACGGGAAGCAGCAGAGCATTTTTGTCCCTGATACTCAAAGGCGCCTCTTGCCAAATTGGCTACTACGGCATCCACATCGGCGCTTTTATGCACCAGCACATAATCTTTTCCGCCGGTTTCACCCACTATTCGCGGATAAGATTTATATTTTGAAATATTATTTCCGATTGTTTTCCATATATGTTGAAAAGTAGCCGTTGATCCTGTAAAATGAAGTCCGGCAAAATCCGGATGGCTGAAGCAAACGTCTCCTAATACAGATCCATCCACATAAACGAGGTTGATAACGCCATCCGGCAATCCGGCTTCCTTCAATATTTTCATCAGCAATTGTGCAGAATATACTTGTGTGTGGGCAGGTTTCCATACAACCACATTTCCGCAAATAGCAGGCGAGGTGGGTAAATTTCCACCAATAGAAGTAAAATTAAAAGGTGTAACAGCTAAGACAAAACCTTCCAAAGGACGGTACTCCAATCGGTTATTGACTCCCTGCGGAGAATAAGGCTGCTGCCGGTAAATTTCACTTAAAAAATGAACATTAAAACGGAAGAAATCCGCCAGCTCGCATACGGCATCTATCTCAGCCTGGAAAGCATTTTTACTCTGTCCGAGCATGGTGACAGCATTACTTTGTGCACGATATTTTGTAGTCAATAATTCAGCCGCTTTCAGAAAAATGGACGCCCGATGTTCCCAACTGGTAGCAGCCCATTGTTCATGCGCCTTTAGAGCGGCTTTAATAGCATCTTCCACCTGTTTCTTTTCTCCTTTATGGTAGTATCCTAACGTTTGTTCAAGATTATGCGGCGGATGCAATTCAATTCTTTTACCGGTGCGTACTTCTTCGCCGCCTATAAACATCGGAATATCCAATTTGTTTTTCAGAAAAACGGCTAATTGTTTCTTCAGAACTTCCCTTTCCGGCGTTCCGGGTGCATAACTCAAAACCGGTTCATTCTTAGGCTCCGGGAAATAAAAATATGCATTGTTCATGGTGTAAGAATTATTAAGATAAATATTGCTTATTTTGAGCCGCAAAGTTACTCGAAACAAGGCGTTTTTCAAAAAGGACGAAAGTATCAGGGGATTAGCTGCCACAATATGATAACAGCATTGATTTTACTTCTTTGAATATTTTATATGCGATATTTCTTTTGGTTTTGGTCCCGTGTTTTCAAGAATGCAAGTTTTATAATCCGCTCGCGGAAAAGAGAAACTAAGAGCGCTTATAGCTTATTGAATGCTATTGAGAAAGATTTCGGCGGGCAATTTAATCCCAAAACGAAAAGAAAAATTGCCGTCAGCTATGGTATTTATAATCCCATGATCTGCGATGCATTTGCAGGCCTGCACGGAAGACAGACTAATAAGGCCGAGAAAAACAGATATATCCACTACTTTATATGCAGCTCTTTATTTGATGATTTTACGGATTATGAATTGATAAATGATCAGCAATTACTGGATCTTTCATTTCAACCTGAGCAATATGTTGCCGAGACTTTTGATGAAAAAGTATTTCAGCAAAGTCATCTGCTGCTCCGGGATTTTGTAAAAGATAAACTCGCTTATAATCGTATTTCTTATGAACTCTATCATGCACAAATGCAGTCCAGAGAACAACAAGGGAACGAACTGGATTACGAAGAAATCAGACAGATAACCTTCAATAAAGGCGGGAACTCTGTTTTATTATGCCGATATTATTTGGAATTATCCTCCGATACGGCAGAAGATGAATGTTGGTACACCATAGGAACTTTAATACAACTCACTAACGATTTATACGATATTTATAAAGATTTGAAAGATAACATTTCTACCTTACCCAACCGGATGACAAACGTTTATTCCTTTGAAGAATTTTTTACCGGAAGAATTCAGGAAATGAAAAAGTCCATTCTGGCATTGCCATATTCTTTTAAAATAAAAAAAGAATTCAGCTTATCCATGGCAGGCATATATGCTTTCGGATTGATTGCCATAGATAATCTCAAAAAAATACAGGGAAATAAGGAACAATTACCGGATATGAGAACCTTATCAAGAAAAGCGTTGATTATAGACATGGAAAAAGTCAGTAATCTCGCAAAATGGTTTAAATTTACCTATAGATATGCAAAAATATAAACAAAACCCTTTAGCTTTCTGAGTTATAAATACTAAATTTTATGACAAAAATTACTACTCAAAAGAAGATTACGATTGGCCGGTTTATTGACCCGCTTTCTGATTTCGGCTTTAAACGGTTGTTTGGAACGGAGCCTAATAAGGATTTATTGATTGGTTTCCTGAATGAAATATTTCATGGCAAGAAAGTGATTGCCGACCTTATTTATAATAAAAACGAACAGCAAGGTCCAAGAATGGGCAGTCGCAAGGCTATCTTTGACCTTACCTGTACCGGTAAAGACGGTGAGCAATTCATTATCGAAGTGCAACGTATTCGTCAAAAGTTTTTTAAGGATAGAGCAATTTATTACGCATCGAGACTTCTCCATGATCAGGCGCCAAGGGACAGGGATTGGGATTATTCATTAAAAGAAGTTTACTTTATTGGTCTGATGGATTTCACGTTAGATGATTCGGATAGAGATAAATATATACATCATGTACACCTGACCTATAGCAATTCAAATAAAGTTTTTTATGAGAAGCTTGAATTTATCTTTATTGAAATTCCTAAATTTGTGAAGGCAGAGACGGAATTAAATACAGGAATGGACAAGTGGTTATATGTCCTGAAAAATATGAGCAGTTTAAATAAAATTCCCGTAATTTTGAATTCAAGGCTTTTTATAAAGTTATTTAATATTGCATCTGTTTCTAATCTGAAAAAGGAGGAATTTATGAAATATGAAAAAGATTTGATGGCCGCATGGGATGAATATGCCATTAAGAAAACGTTGTTGGAGGAAGGCCGGGAAGAAGGCAGAGAGAAAGGTAGAGAAGAAGGTAGAGAAGAAGGCAGAGAGGAAGGCAGAGAAGAAGGTAAGGCCACAGTGGTAAAGAATCTTATTACTAAGATGGGTATGACGGATGCTCAGGTAGCAGACATTGCAGAGGTATCTATAAGTTTTGTAAAGAAAGTACGTCAAAAGGTCAAAAAGTAAGAGGCGTTAGTCCCATGTATTTTTATCTCAAATAAAGATGGAGCTAAGAAACTACTGCCCCATCTCCGTAGAGTTGATCCACATGCTTTAAAGAAGGTGATGGAATGAAATCTCCTAATCCAAGTTTATCCCATTTTCCGTCTATAACCTCTATGGTATTTTTATCCGAAACGATGATGTTTGGCCAGTCACGTTGAAAATCATCATATTCTTTAGTCTTGCGGGTTCCATCAAAAGCAATATGATCACCTGTGATGAAATGATCCCGTTTAGGATCGAGATTATTGCAAAAACGCCATAGGGTTGATGCTAAATCTTGTACATCTACCGTATGTTCCACAAATAAAATCATCTTTACAGATTCCATTGCAGGCATGTCGAATAATTTTTTGCTTAATTCCTCCACCTGGTGTTTTTTATTTTTTTTAAATGAGATAAATAAGCAGGAGATGCCTTTGGACAAAAGAGATGTATTGATTCCTTTTATTTCAGGGAAAGCTTTCTCAATGGCTTCTGTAGCAATAAAAGGCATTATTTTTCCCGGATAACCATTACTTTTTTCTTCATCAAACTTTTTAGTCCCATCTATACACATCTTTCCTCCAAAGCCTAATTTAGAACAGGAATGATCCAGTACATCCATCGGACCCTGACTGAAATAAATATCGGTGGCGGGATTGATATTTTCAAAAACAAATTGAGCCAGCTTCTCATAATTCCTGATATCTGCTTCTTCATCCACTATCACCAATATTTTATTGAACATCATTTGCCCTGCTCCCCACATCGCATTCATCACCTTTAGCGCATGGCCCGGATATTCTTTTTTTATTTTGGTAATGACCAGATTATGAAATACCCCTTCTACCGGCATTTCCATATCTATAATTTCGGGGACTAAGGTCATTTTAATAGGTGTCAGAAAAATACGTTCGGTGGCTTTTCCAATCCATGCGTCCTCCTGTGGAGGAATGCCCACAATGGTAGAAGGATATATAGCATTCTTTCTATGGGTAATGCAGGTGACATGAAAGCGTGGATACCAGTCGGGTAAAGAATAGTATCCGGTATGATCTCCAAACGGACCTTCCCAAATCATTTCTTCTTCAGGATCTACATATCCTTCAACAACGAAATCTGTATCAGCCGGAACTTCTATTTCAGGCTGAGTAAGACAACGCACTAATTCCACTTTCTTTTTTCGCAGAAACCCGGCCAGCATATATTCATCTACATTATCAGGTAACGGAGCTGTGGCTGCATAAGTATAGACCGGATCGCCTCCCAGGCTGACGGCGACCGGCATTCTCTTTTTCAGCTTTTTATATTCATTAAAATGCCTGGCAGATACTTTATGCCTGTGCCAATGCATTCCGGTCATGTTTTTGGTAAATACCTGCATACGATACATGCCTACATTGCGAATCCCCGTATTCGGGTCTTTTGTATGAATGACGGGAAGTGTAATAAAAGGGCCGCCATCCTGTGGCCAACATTGCATCACAGGTAACTTATATAAATCAGGATAGTCCATCACGACCTGCTGACAATCTCCTCTTCCGTTCACCACTCTGGGCATCCAGGAGGCGAATTGATTTAATTTGGGTAGCAGAGATATTTTATCCAACAGATTTTCTTTGGGTTTTGTGAGTATTCTGAATAATTGTTCTATTTCCCGAGCAATATCATTCAGGTCATTTACACCCAATGCCATACCCATACGTTTATTGCTTCCTAAAGCATTAATCAGCAAGGGAAAATCATAGCCGGTATTTTCAAAAAGCAATGCTTTTCCGCCACCGGGGGATTTACTCATCCGGTCTGTAACCTCGGATATCTCCAGCTTTGGATTTACATAATACTTTATTCTGACTAATTCACCTGCGTTTTCCAATGCTTCAATAAAATGATGCATGTTTTTAAATGCCATGATGCGATGCTTTTCCCAAAGGTAACCCTTTACAATTTAGCATGGGGTGAGAAAGCATCCCCACCTGAAGCGGTGAACAATTTCCGGCACTTTTAATAGCAGGTATATAGGGAGTATATACGAAGTGCCCCAGGATGTCCCCTTGTCTGAAAGGAATCTTTTTAAATCATTTCATCATTTTCCTACTACTTATTTTTTCAATGGAGGACAACGAAGCTGACGGATACTTTTGCCAAAAAGCCCATTGCCGCCGCCATTCAGGTTGAATGTGAGCGTAACACCGGTAAAATAGTACCAGTCTTTATGTGTAGGAGAGCCTCGTTGTGCCCCGTCAGCGGGATAAGAATCTTTTGAATGTCCGGGCAATTCATTAGTCCTGAAGGAATAATAAACAGCGCTGGGACCACGCGCAGCCAACAGCACGTTTTTATCAACGTAAGTAGTGCTAACATCGTCCAGATAATCGGTAAACGTTTTGTTGATCCTGAATTCAAAACCTAAATTAACGGTAGGACTAAGCGCATATTTCACGCCTACCCCAAAAGGAACGGAGATCTGGGTAAGCGCATAAGGCTTCCGGTCGGGGTATTGTGGCAATCCCTCCCCTTCCGTGCTCAACGGCGGCAAATATACTTTTAGTCCATTTGAATCTAAAGTATATGGATTAAAATGATAAACTGAAATACCCAAAAAGACATACGGTGTAAATCCTGTTTCAGCGTAATTAAAGAAATTATATTCTGCCAGCAGATGAACGTCCACCAGACTGGAGCGGAAATTCAGATTACGTAAACGCAGCGAGGTATCTGCATTCAGACTGTCTGCACCCGAAATTTTGCCAAAATCAACACCCAGCCTTAATCCAAAGTTCTTATAAATATTCTTGCGTATTAAAAATCCGATAGTAGGATGAGATTGGCGAAAAGTGACTGTATGCTCCGTCATATCGCCACTATAAGTGCTTATCCCGGCGAAAATACCCACCTCGGGAGCGCTTTGGGCAAAAAGAATAACAGGAGCACCTATCAAAAATACGAACGCTAAAATTGACTTTTTCAAGGAATACGGCATTTAAATAGAAACGCAAAAGCGCTGAAAAAATTTTATTAGCTCTTTTCCTGCAAAAATGATGCTCGAAATGAAGCCGAAGATAAAAAGCCGAAGATTCTACGGCAATAATCCATCATCTGCAAAGCTGAAAAAACCCAGAGAGGAAACAATCACATGATCTAACACCTTCATATCCAGCAACGCGGCAGCATCCGATATTTTCTGAGTCAATTTTTTATCTTCGCTGCTCGGCTCAAGGTTTCCCGAAGGGTGATTATGACATAAAATCATATTAACTGCCTGGTGCTCCAAGGCTTTTTTCATAATAATTTTCGGATCCACAATGGTGCTGGTCATTCCTCCCGTACTAATTACCTCATAATGCAACAACCGGTTGCTCTGGCTCAGGAACATCACCGAAAATACCTCATGGGCATGATCGGCCAATAACGGTTGAAGAAATGCTGCTGCCTCTTTACTGGTGCGTATCCCTTTTTTCCTGGCCGGCATTTCCGAATGGCGGCGCCTTCCCAATTCGAGCGCCGCAATTACCGTAATGGCTTTTACTTTTCCAAGCCCTTTTATTTTCATAAAATCTTTTACGTTAAGCCGGCTAAGCAGTTGTAGATCATTATTCACGGATGCAAGCAGGTGCTGAGCCAATCCCAGAGCAGAATGTTGCTTATTGCCAGTTCTGATTAAAATAGCTAATAATTCGGCATTGCTGAGCGCATCTATCCCTTTCAGTAATAATTTTTCCTGAGGCTGGTCATCCTTTGACCATGATTTAATCCCTGTAGCCACTGGCCGGGCATCCATGTTCCTATTTTCGTCAGTAATTTTTTCTTCCATGGGTTTAATTTTTAAAATTTTTCTAAAATTACGAATTCAGTTTTTATTTTTTGCACCGGGTTTTAAAAACATGGAAAGTCCACTACCTTTGCGGCATGAATTCAGCAAAACTGAATTAATTTTTACCATGGAGGAAAAGAAAAATAACGACCCGCATCAGTTAAACATTGAGTTGAGTGAAGAAATGGCAGAAGGGATCTATGCCAATTTAGCTATTATCACTCATTCCAACGCAGAATTTGTAGTGGATTTTGTAAATGTAATGCCCGGAATACCCAAAGCCAAGGTCAAATCCCGCATCATTCTTACTCCGCAACATGCAAAACGCTTTATGAAGGCATTAACGGACAACATCAAAAAGTATGAATCCATGAACGGTCCTATTCAGGATCAGGAGCCTGTTAATATCCCCATGAATTTCGGAGGTCCCGCTGCACAGGCGTAATTCCAATTACTAAACTATTAACACAGGTTCTTGAACGATATGACTATGGTCGTTACACGTCAATATTCAATGGTCAACGTTCAATACCTGCCTGCCGGTAGCAGGTTCAATGAAACATCTTCGATGAATAATAATCAGTAACAATCATAGTATATAAACATATTTTCATGAAAATTTTAAAATTTGGCGGCACATCAGTTGGTAAACCGGAACGAATGCACTCAGTGGCAAAACTGATCATGTCGGGAGATGAAACCAAATTGGTTATTTTATCCGCACTTTCCGGGACAACCAATTCTTTAGTGGAAATAGGTCAATCATTAGCCTCCGGTCATAAGGAACTGGCAAAGTCGCAGATTGAAAAGCTCCGTAGTCATTATGATCAGTTTTATCAGGCGTTGGTACAAACTCCCGAAGCCAGAAAGGAAGCGCTTGCCATCATTGATGAACATTTCGAATTTCTACATATCATTTTAAAAATATCATACAGTGAGGCGCTTAATAAAGACATTCTCGCACAGGGAGAATTGCTTTCGACTAAATTATTTCGCACCTATTTAAAAGAACAGGGGGTTCAGGCTACTTTGATCCCTGCGTTGGATTTTATGAGCATTGATGAACAAAATGAGCCTGAAATACCGAAGATTAAAAAGCGCCTGGTGACATTGTTAAATCAATATCCTAAAGAGAAACTCTTTATCACGCAAGGCTATATTTGTAAAAATGCCAAAGGAGAAGTAGATAATCTGAAGAGGGGGGGAAGCGATTATACCGCTTCTTTAATAGGTGCTGCGCTTAATGCAACAGAGATACAGATTTGGACGGATATTGACGGTATGCATAATAATGATCCCAGAATTGTAGAGCACACGGTTGCTATTCATCAGTTGTCCTTCGATGAAGCAGCGGAGTTAGCTTATTTCGGCGCTAAAATCCTCCACCCTGCCTCCATCTGGCCTGCCCAACATTTCAACATCCCCGTAAAGCTGCTGAACACCATGCAACCCGAAGCTAAAGGTACCGTGATAATGGAGCTTCCCGATGGCGATGGCGTAAAAGCTATTGCAGCCAAAGACGGCATCACTGCCATTAAAATAAAGTCGAGCCGCATGTTGCTGGCTTATGGCTTTCTAAGGAAAACATTTGAAGTATTTGAAAAATACAAAACTTCTATTGACATGATCACTACTTCAGAAGTGGCTGTCTCGCTTACCATTGATGATATCACGCATCTACAGGGAATTCAAAGTGATCTGGAGCCTTTCGGAAGCATCGAAATGGATTTTGATCAAACCATTATCAGCTTAGTTGGTAATGAAATAGCTGCTACGCCCGCCATTCTTAAAAAGGTATTTGATACCTTAGAGCCGGTTCCATTAAGGATGATTTCCTACGGCGGAAGCAGGCATAATATTTCCATTCTGATAAAAGGATCTCAAAAGAAAGAAGCGCTTCAATTATTGAATAAAGGCGTGTTTGGATTGGAGTAGGAGACAAAAGAATGTCAAATCCCAAATAGCAAGCATCCAAAGGGAAAAGTGATTTGCTAAAATTTCAAATCCTCAATTTCCAGGGAAAGATTTTCCATCTCGCACGAGTATGAAATATAAATGCATGTTTTCAAAATAAGCCGGTGCCTCACCGGCAGTATCATTTTTATAAACAGGCTGAATATTAAACTGAGTATATATTCTGCCTTGAGGATCGTTCATATTAGCATTAAAATAAGCTCCTTCTTTATGTAATAAATGACCGAAATAAAATAAGGTCTCATATCCCTTTAATGCCATATCTGAAGGGCGTGAACGATATTTACCAAAGAACTGCCACATCATGCTTCTGATAGCGTCGTTTTCGGAAGCATTATAATATGGATAGGGAGTGGAATAATATACATTAATGCCGTAATATTCATTTTTCTTTAAGTCCTGATCACCATCCAAGGTAGGCATTCCTATTATATTGATCGTATAGGTTTTCGTCAATGGTATTAATTGTCCGATAATGCTCAAAGCTACCTGCGGATAAAGGGCGGTAATGACAATGACATTATTTTTATCTTTTTTCAAATAAGGCAAAAGATTATTGACAGTGGTATTATTCCCCCATTCAAAAGACTGCAAGGGTGATTTGAATTGATAGTTCATTTCCCTGTATGCCTGTTGCATATACTCCAGATTCTGCTTCTCCTGTGCATTGTCCTGATACACCACCAGTATATTTTTATTCCCGAACTTTTGTTGTGCAAAATCCTGTATAGCGCTACAATGAATGGCAAGCGTACTATTCAGGATAGTGAGGAAAGGATTGTCTGATATACCGGCATCATTAGGATAAATAGCCGATACGAAATTAATCCGTTTCTCTTTTGCGAAATGTCCGATCTCTTTAAGCTCCTGCCCGTTCACATCTCCGATAATTAAATTAGCAGAGTCTAACTGCGAGCCACTTAAAATACCAGACAATGGTTTTGAGGTGGATTTGGTATCATACACAGTCAGTTTAACGGCAATGCCATCCTGCTGCAGGCTGTCCAATGCAAGCAGTGCCCCTTCATAAAACTCCAATCCCGAAAGGGTGGCGGAAGGAAGCGGCGTCCGGTTGCTCACAGAAAATCCCGTATCTGAAACAACCTGGTCTATGTTCAATGGAGTGAATAAAGCCACCTCATACACCGGCTTAAATATTTTTTTAGCAAATGCCGGCACATTGTATGGCACAATTACGGCTTCTTTTTTAGGCGGCAGCGTTTCCTTCTTCAAAGGAGGAGGGGGTGGAGCCGCCTGTGCAACCGGCGGAGGCGTTTGTGCTTTCCTGAATAAAAAGCAGGAGGAAAAGAGGAATACTATACCTGCAGGAAGCAGCAAAAAAGCAGTAAATCGTTTCATGTTAATCATGAGTTGCAAAAATTATTCCCATTCAATTGTCGCCGGTGGTTTGGAACTGATGTCATACACCACACGGTTAATTCCTTCAACTTTATTGATAATGTCATTAGACACCTTAGCCAGAAAATCATACGGCAAATGTGCCCAGTCTGCTGTCATGCCATCGGTTGAGGTCACTGCTCTCAGTGCTGCAGTATATTCATAAGTGCGTTCATCACCCATCACCCCTACGCTTTGTACCGGTAATAAAATAGTTCCTGCCTGCCATACGTCGTTATATAAACCGGACTCCTTCAATGACTGAATATAAATAGCATCTGCATTCTGCAAAAGCGTCACTTTTTCGGCTGTTACTTCTCCCAATATACGAATACCTAAGCCCGGTCCTGGAAAAGGATGACGTTGTAAAAAGCTGTCTTCAATACCAATCTCTTTACCTATTTTTCTAACTTCATCTTTAAATAAGAAACGCAACGGCTCTATTAATTTCAAATGCATTTTTTCAGGTAACCCGCCTACGTTATGATGGGATTTAATGGTAGCAGAAGGTCCGTTCACGGAAACAGATTCTATTACATCCGGATAAATCGTTCCTTGTCCTAAAAAAGAAACACCGGGGATTTTACCTGCTTCTTCCTGAAAAATATCAATAAATAAGCCCCCGATAATCTTTCGTTTTTGTTCAGGATTGATAACCCCTTTCAGCGCCGTATAAAAACGATCCTTCGCGTCCACACCTGTCACATTTAATCCGATATGCTGATACGCATCCAACACCTGCTTAAATTCATCTTTACGCAGCAAGCCGTTGTCAACAAACACACCTCTAAGTTTTTTACCGGCAGCTTTGTGAATTAAAGTAGCTGCCACCGTCGAATCTACTCCTCCACTCAATGCCATGATCACCCGGCTATCTCCCACCTGTTCCTGAATATTTTTGATGGTCTCGTGTACAAAGGCGGCGGGTGTCCAATCCTGTGTGCAATGACAAATATTCATTAAGAAATTCTTCAGTATTTGTAATCCTTCCGTGGAATGATATACCTCCGGATGGAATTGCAATCCGTAAACAGCTTTTAATGCCTTATCGCTATATTTAAAAGCAGCCACCGGAATATCATCTGTAGTAGCCACTATCTGGCAATTTTCCGGAAGGCGGACAATGGTATCGGCATGGCTCATCCACACCTGGCTCTTAGCAGAAACAGCTTCGAGCAAAGGTTCGTTATCGGAATGCTTCAGTATAGCTCTGCCATATTCCCGGTGGCGGCTTTTGGCCACTTCTCCGCCTAACGTTTGCGCTATCAATTGAGCGCCATAACACACACCCAATACAGGCACTTTTTCCGCAAGCATGCGGAAATCCGGCTTCGGCGCCTGTGAATCATTTACTGAAAAAGGGCTGCCGGAAAGGATAATGCCTTTCACCGAATCGTCTGTTGTAACTGGTTTCGTACAGGGGTGTATTTCACCATACACGTTACATTCTCTAACTTTACGGGCAATAAGCTGGGTGTATTGCGAGCCGAAATCAATGATGAGGATCTTTTCTGTCATGGGGGACAAAAGTACATAAAATGGATGTTATCAGGCTGCCTACTTGATAGGTCGCAGATAATAAAAGTGGGGGGATTACATTGAATCAGACATCGAAAAACCCGCACGGCAGACAGGCCGGGCATAGTAATAACTCAAGTTCGACAATTTGTACCTTAATGACACCTCCTGCTTGTCTTTCCCACCGTTAGCATAGACGAAGTGATTTTTTTAGAAATACCGGTTTTTGCTATGCTTTATCATTCCCTGATCCTCCTCATCTTCTGTACTTATTCATACATCAAGTGCGCTTTAACTACGCTTTATCCATACTTCATCTATGCTTGATCTACCGGGTATCCATGAAGTATCTATACCTGTCATCTTTGGGAGATTGTGCCGGGATTGTCTTCATTCAAAAGATACCCTTCTTTGCAGCTCATTGATAACCAGTCAATTACCATCCTGACTTCACGTAAGTTCAATCCATTTCACCTTGATAACCAAGGTCATATTGCCGGCTCGTTTATACCTTTAGTGCGCTTTTAATAGGGAGAAGGTAGGGAGTATCCTCCTTTTGTCAGCCTCTTTGATTGGGTTGAGGAGTGCTCCGTGATAAAACATGAATCTCCGGTCATTCATAGAGGATTATTTAATTAGCTCCCGAACTCACGTTAAAATATCCCTTTATCTAACCGTAACCTTCACCAGCTTAACTGATGATATTAGCTTACCATTTTGTTTCGGATCGCGGAAATACAGG
>SCQV01000165.1 GCA_004299085.1 Chitinophagaceae bacterium
AGATATATATTTTGGACAAAAGAGAGAGGCGGAACAGATATTAGAAAAGACAGCGCCGGAATCGAACTTTGCACCGCTTTATGTAACACTTGCCAGAGTGAGGAATACTTCAGATACGGCTAATATTTTAGATGATTACAGGAAAGCGGCATCGTTAAATAAAGAAGACTGGCGATACGGGAAATATTTAACTGAATTTCTTTTAGCACAAAAGAAATATCACGAAGCGCTTCTGTCCATTGAACCGTATTTTAAGAAAGATCCCGGGAATTATATTGTGGGGACGCTCTATGCCCATTGCCTGATGCACAATGATGAATATCCAGCCGCTGAGAAAGTATTGAATAATATTCATGTTCTTCCCTATGAAGGAGCAACAGACGGACATTTGTTATACAAACAGGTCAAATTGATGCTGGCCTTACAATTGCTGAAGCAGAAAAAATACCAGGCCGCCTTAAAAAAAGTTTCAGAATCCAGGGAATGGCCTGAACGCCTCGGTGAAGGAATGCCTTATCCTGATATGATCCATGATACTTTACAGGATGATATAGAACAATTCATTCGAAATGGGATGAAAAACCGGATGATGGATGAAGCTCAAATTAATATCTATAGAAAGGAAATAGAGGCGATGAATAAGGAAAATCTTTGATCTGCGATCTATGATCTTAGAACTGATATTCACTGGCCATAGATCATAGATCACAAATCTCAGATCATAGATTACGGCAGTATGACTCCCCAGATGGAATGAAAAACCGGATGATGGATGAAGCTCAAATGAATATCTATTAGAAAGTGGAGGCGATGAATAAGGAAAATCTTTGATCTGCGATCTATGATCTTAGAACTGATATTCACTGGTCATAGATCATAGATCATAAATCATAGATCTCAGATCATAGATTACGGCAGTATGGCTCTCCAGTTATTTCCTTCTGCATAAGTTTTTATCAGGTCGTTTCTCTCCTTCAGGTATTGTGTGATGTATTTTTCGGCACAGGCTCTATTGATCATCTTTCCGATAATACCGTGAGGCAACTGGTATTTAATTTGGTCAATCATGATGGTACCGTTATCAATTTCCCGGAAATAATGTTCGTGGAGAAAAAAATCAAAAAAATCTTTTCGCATTTCATCGCGGTAGAAATTAGGCTTGTCTATTTCCGAGAGATCCATAATAAACTGTCTTTTTTTCCCACCCAATTTTCCTTCCCATCGGGTGTAATCGCGCATTTCGAGCACGCCGCTTGTCTTGCCATTCAGGGGAATGATATTATGATGCTCAAAATGCCGCTTGTGTAAGCTGACACATCGTGTCAGATCAAATACACGCTGTATGGGGGCATAGATGACGGTGGTGAGGTGTAGATCAGCCATATCGCAAAAATAAGGACAATATTTGTTAATAGGTATATCAATGCCGTTTAGTTAAGGAGTATATGTAATAAATTTTGTGCCACAAAGTCACAAAGGCACGAAGCATCACCAAGTCTGCTCTTTGAGTTTCCTTTGTGCCCGCCCGAACGCCCGCCTGACCACATTCGGGCAGGTACTGTTCGGCTCGGACGGGACTTAGCGCCTTCGTGGCTGATTTTCTATTAACTAAACGACATTGGTATAGGTATATTGCCAAATTAAGAACGAGAAAGAAAACTACAATAAACCCACAGACCATAGATCTCAGATCACAGATCATAAATCACAGATCACAGATGTGTTTATACCGGTTCTACCTTCATTGATTTCTGATAACGCTTACGATCATCTTCGTTCAGCATGGTTTTACGCATGCGAATGATTTTAGGCGTTATCTCAATGCATTCATCCTGCTGAATGTATTCCATACATTCTTCGAGTGTCATTTGTATTTTAGGAGCAATATGTGCGGCATCGTCGCTGCCGCTGGCACGCATGTTAGTCAGCTTTTTACCTTCTATAATATTGACCACTAAATCTCCCGGCTTAATATGCTCGCCTATGATCTGTCCGTTATACACTTCCTGACCCGGGTCAATGAAAAAGGAGCCGCGATCTTGTAATTTATCAATGGAATAAGCAGTGGCCGTACCTGAATTTTTAGCCAATAATACGCCATTGTTACGTCCGGGAATCAATCCTTTCCACGGTTTATATTCGTTGAATCGGTGCGACATGACTGCCTCTCCGGCTGTGGAGGTCAGCATCTGGGAACGTAATCCGATCAAACCGCGCGAAGGAATATCAAATTCCAGATGCTGCATGGAGCCCTTATTTTCCATCACGTGCAATTCACCTTTTCTTTGAGTAACCAGGTCTATCGCTTTTCCGCTGTAATCAGCCGGTGTGTCCACTACTAATAACTCGTAAGGCTCACATTTTTGTCCGTTAATTTCTTTGACTATAACTTGTGGCTGGCCAACCTGTAATTCATACCCTTCACGGCGCATAGTTTCAATCAGGATGCTTAAATGTAAAATACCGCGTCCATAAACCTGAAAACTGTCTGAATTGGCAGTTTCCACCACTTTTAATGCCAGATTCTTTTCTAATTCTTTCATCAGCCTGTCGCGCAAATGCCGGCTGGTAACGAATTTACCATCCTTCCCGAAAAAGGGAGAAGTGTTGATGCTGAATTGCATATTCATGGTAGGCTCGTCCACAGCGATGACCGGCAGTGGTTCGGGATTTTCGATATCAGCAATGGTATCGCCAATGTTAAAGCCTTCCATACCCACTACTGCACAAATATCTCCGGCCTGCACTTCGGATACCTTCTTTTTTCCTAATCCTTCAAAAACATATAATTCTTTTACCTTAGAACGGACTATGGTTCCGTCTGTATGACACAAAGAAACCTGTTGGTTCTCCCGGATGGTTCCCCGTGCTATTTTCCCGACGGCAATTCTTCCCAGAAAATTACTGTAATCTAAAGAGGTTATTTGTAACTGAAGGGTGCCCTCTGTGGTTTCCGGCTGTGGAACTTTTTCCAGTATAGTATCCAGCAACGGATTGATGTTTTCGTAAGGTGTCAGCGAAGTATTAAACCAGCCTAATTTGGATGATCCATATAAAGTGGGGAAATCTAATTGTTCTTCCGTGGCATCTAAGGTGAAAAACAGCTCGAAGATGGCTTCGTGCACTTCTTCGGGACGGCAGTTAGCTTTATCCACTTTATTAATAACTACTATTGGCCGAAGATTGAGCTGCAGCGCTTTTTGCAATACAAACCGTGTTTGAGGCATGGGACCTTCAAAAGCATCCACCAATAGCAATACCCCATCAGCCATTTGAAGAACTCGTTCTACTTCGCCTCCGAAGTCAGAGTGACCCGGAGTATCTATTACATTTATTTTTACTCCTTTATAAAATACACTGGCATTTTTTGAAAAAATGGTGATGCCGCGTTCACGTTCCAGCTCATTGCTGTCCATAATCAATTCACCCGCATCCTGATTATCGCGAAATACCTTGGTGGCCTGTAATATTTTGTCCACCAAAGTCGTTTTCCCGTGGTCAACGTGCGCAATGATGGCAATGTTGCGAATTTCCATATAATTTTTTTGAAAATGAGGGCGCAAAGGTACGAAGAAAAAACCGGTTATTGTTTTATCATTTCCAATAAATAATGAAAAGCGTTGGTATTGCCGGGATTAAACAAGGATTGATAGATGTCAAATTTTTCGCGTCCCGTCAAATGCCAGTTGAGTGCTGCCGCTTCGGTACCTTTTTTGGGTACGTACTGGAAAATGATTCTGGAAAAAGGCACTTTAAAAAAATGTTCCGCATAAGCAGTGAGGTCGTCATGCTGATAATCCTGAAAAGCAGACCAGTTGTGTTGCATGGTAAATAATGGTTCCAGGATCATGTCCATCAGGCCTTTTTGCTTTTCAATGGGCAACACTTCGTTTTTATGGCTGTCGCGTATTTGTATAAATATGACCCCACTTGTATTTTCATTAATCCAATCCCGGAATACATGTAAAAAACGCAGGCTGGTTTCCTGCCCATAATTATCCCTGATGCCGGCGTCCATCACATCTATAATAGGGCGGGTGGGTAAATAAACATTCGGCAATACATAAGGAAAAGTAGCGCTCATCCTGAGAGCGGTAGTGATACGCAGGTCTTCCGGATGAAATTTGGCAAAATACCGGCAAAAATCCACTCCATCCACATCGCGGACGTTTCTGTGCGGACGAATATATTGCGGCCAGGTCATATAGCTGACCGGCTGAGAGGTGATGATCAATTTTCTTCCGTCCGTAGTGATAGTGGGAGTGAAGAAGATCATGGGTATTTTGGCTTCCTGCACAGGCCTTTCATAATCCTTCAATGTCTTATCCAATGCAAAGTCTGTGTTGATATTAAGTTGTCTTTCGAAGGCATATCCCCGGTCTATGGAATAACGGTTTCCATCCAATGTAAAGCGTTGAAAGGGGGTAAAAAAATCATTGATGGCAAAAGAAGAGAGGATAGCATTTAACAGATCCTTGGACACATTTTCAATATAACGTTTGCTGTAAAGATTAATTTCTTTTCCCTGTAATTTCTCCAGATACAATTCCCTGAAATAAGTGGCGGCTATCATTCCCCCCGAAGCGCCTGTAATTAAAACAGTATGATCCATCAGAGATCCACCCATCAGGCTGTCGGCGCGCTGCATCACATCCATGCACCAGGTGGCAGAACGGGTGCCTCCTCCGCTTACGTTAATAATGATCATTTTTGGCTTGGTGTATGAAGGGAATTTACTCCGCCAGCGATTAAGTATCTGAACCGTACTATCTTCATCTTTTTGTGCCAATTGAGGTGTGAACAGACTGTCCAGGTAACGGAATTGATATTCAGGCCGCTCATCTTTATGAGTATAATCCAATCCATAAGCTTTGCTTCTTGTATCAATAATATCGTCCTTTAAAGCGGCATTCAATAATAGAATACCAATGATTAATAAAGGAATGCTCCAGGTGCCGAAGATATAAGCGAATGCCCCGGAAAAGCCAATCAATATGGAGAAAAATATCAGGATGCTGGCGCCGGCAGGAATACGAAATGCGGGGTAGGCCGTGAGATAGCTCATGATGAGCAAAAAAATGACCGCAAAGATCATGGTGATCAATGCGGCGAAATGATGGCGGCGGAATACAAAATCCAGGAAATGCTTGTTATAATGATCTACATTACGGGCCCGCCTGCTTTTGAAAACAGCATTAAGATAATTATCTACTCTTAGCGCATCGTCATCATGCTGGGCTTCTTTAGTTCTGATTTGCTCTAATAGTTTTCTCGTTCCCCCCATCTTTCTTTGAATAGACCGGAGAATTGTTTTATTGGCGCTGAAAAAATAGGTGAACGAAATAAACAGGAACAAGACAATCCCCATGAATAATCCGGACATCAGGATCAATATGTTACCGGGTATATTCAGCTCGTTATATCTTTGGTATATATATAATTTTATAAAGATAAAAATGATAAGTGCCAGGGGTATAATAGCGTTATTTAAGCAATATTTGGCAAAAGGATGATTCGTGGTGGCAAGAAACTTAAACCTTTTGCTGTTAAGAATAAAGGTGACGATGTTCCAGGACATGATAAACAAGCCTAAAGCCCCGCCAAGAATAAAAGTGCCGTAAAAATTGACCGACCCTATATATTCAGGCGCCAGAAAAAGGGAAATGGCGCCAAACATTTTCATAAAGCTGCCATTTACCGTGGTGAAAAGGATAAGCCAGAAAATCAATAAGACCTGATAACGCCGAAAGTGCAGCATGAATAACTGCACTGGAAACGAATAAATAAATTTATACAGAATCGTCTTCATGGAATACTCTACCCTTCAAACTTACATCAAAACGATGAGTTTACAAAAGGCGATGTAAGTTGCAAGGTTGAGAAGTGGTAGATTTGATTATCTCTGATTTAACCATGTCTGATTTAAGGAATATCGAATGAAAGTCGGAAAATAGTAACCAATGGAATTATTAGAGAGCTTAAAATCAGACATCATCACACTTGCCTGCGGCAGGCAAGTCGGACATCAGCAAATCATTTTACTAACGGTTTTTCGATAACTTTTTCGGTACTCAAAACCGGAGATACGGCTTTCTTACGTATTAAGAATATCATAATAAAAATGGCTTCCAGCAGCATCATGCCACCAAACTGATGCGCCACTGCTAAGTCAATGGGAATGCGAATAGTGCTTCCTAAAACTGTCAGCACGCCTAATATAACCTGAAGAAATACAATGGCTAAAGGCAGCCAGCATATTTTATGAAGCAAAGAAGCCTTTTCGGATTTCAACGCTTTAAAAAACCAGACAATAATAAGAACCACTAAAAGATAGGCTAATCCGCGATGTATG
>SCQV01000166.1 GCA_004299085.1 Chitinophagaceae bacterium
CTCTTTCCAAAAATTTTATGTCCACTCTTCTGTTTAATACTTTTCCTTCTGCAGTGTGATTTGAACCATGCGGATGTTTTTCCCCATAAAATTCAGTAATGATTTGATCGGGAGAAACATGCTTATTGAGAAGATATTGTCTGACGGCATCGGCTCTTTTCTTTGATAATTGTAAATTAAATGTGGGTGAGCCGGAATTATCAGTATATCCGGATAATTTTATTTTATAATTTTTGTGTCGTGTCAGGTTGACCGCAATAAAATTAAGATCATCATCGTATCTTTTATCCACTATTGCACTGTTAATGTCAAAGAATATTTTTATGGGTGGTATATCGTTCAACTGAACCGCTGATATAGATTTTGATGGTTTTGTTCCTTGCACCGGCTGCAGAGTGGGTTTGTTCACATAAGGCATGGGAGAAACATGAAAAGTGTCTGAAAGAAGCCATGATAAGAACGCATAATTACCGGTACTATCAACTTCTTTCAACTGAACGCTGTCGTGTATGAAGGTAGTAGCATCAGTAAGCTTTGGTAAAGGATTATCCTGTTTCCTGCTGTAAGGAACGGGAACAGGAACGACTGTCACGTGATCAGTACGCCTTTCTTTAGGCATTTCGATTCGTACCGGGTGATGATCTGCATATATTTCGCTTCGGTATAATCTTCTGATCTCATCATGCTGTCTGTTCAACCGCCTGCGCTCATCTTGCAGCCTGTCCATTTCCCGCTGTAATCCCTTTAGTCTGTCATTGTATAAGGCAGCCTGTCTTTGTTGTGCTGTATATGCGGGGCTGTTTTGTGAAAATAGGCTCTCGTTGTAATTAAGGGTTAGCTTTTTTTTTTGATGGAATCTTCCATCAGTTGAATTCTTTCGTTCTGCTCTTTTATCAGTTGCGTCATCGTATCCAATTGTTGCTGACGGATATTATTCATTTGGGTATCCACCTTTTGTTGTTGCATTTGGTTCTGCAATATTTCCATTTGTCGCATCATTTGTTCGTTCTGTAATTGAAGGCGATATAAAGCAGTATCGGGAGGAGACAATTTTATATCAGAATTTCCCGGCACATTATTGATCTCATAACGCAGCGTATCTTGCTGTTGTAATGATTGATGCTGATCCTGTAAAGAATCCAACCTTATTTTTTCACTTCTTTTTTCTTCGTTTTTCCCGGTATAATTATTAATAGTAATGGAAATGGGTATATTGGGTGACTTGTAATTTGATGGCTCGGGCTTTTGCTTTAAAGCATTTAATTCATTTTGAAGCGAATCAATTTTTTTCATTAACAACGTGTCTGTAGGCACGTAATTTTCTTGCACAGGATGTTGACTCCTTTCCCTTATGCGGTTAAATGCGCTGAGCGTTTTACTCGGCTTTCCAAAACCTACCGGTATGCCGACTCCTAAATGAAAATCAGCGGCTTTCAGATCATCGTTAAATAATACGGAGCCTAAGTTTGCAGATCCAAAATATAAAGGCCCGAGCCTGATAGCGGCACCTAAATTAGTATCATGAAACTGATTGAAGGATAATGGAATATAAATTCCAAACCAACGGTTCTCCCATCGCGGAGTAATGGCAAACACCCGGGTGGCCTTAATGCTGCTGGCCGTACCGGAATTGTTTATTGGAAAATATCCAAGTAAGTTCAGGTAAAATCCTTTTATTAGCCTCAGATCAATCTGTGCGCTCAGCGCGTGGGGAAGCTCCACCGTGTATTTCCTCGGTCCATTTTTAAGATTGACCTGTGTGGCAATAGCAGAATCTACTTCGCTGATGGTATGTGCATGCACGGATTTAAAATCATAATTCTGGATGTCCGCGGAAAAATTATTGACATTATCAGGCTTCGTGAAATCAAGGCTGCCGCCATTGAGATAGGAAATACCTATTTTAAATAAATACTTATTCTTATCACGGCGTTCTGCGAGATGTGGAATTCCTTCCCCATTGTATTTCCCAAAACTAAATTTTTCGATATTTCCCCTGAACTCATATACCAGTCCGATATCGTAACCAAAAGCGGTGCTTTCGGGACTATAGTTTTTCCTGTCGGCAAAATCAAGATTGAAATTACCGCTGTGTCCGTAATTTACATTCGAGGATTGTGCAGAAAGCGTAGAATCACTGTTGAAGCTGTAATTAATTTGGCTGCTGTTCATGTATCCGGAAGCCACACCACCCAGGTATTTTCCTGTAAATCCTATTTTTAAAAAGTTTGGCCCGTCATTATATAAAACACGTGCATAAGTTAACCCCACTTCCATCCAGCTTAAGATATCTGCCCTGGAATTATTCATGCTGAAAGTTTTATGCTGGTAAGGTGGATATTGAAAATCTTCGTAGATCAGGCGGGCAAGCTCCGGACTCATATTATCAATTTGCATAGCAGTTCGTTCCCGGATGTTGATAGCCATAGCGGACTTTTTTCCTGTGGTAAACATCAGCGAAGGTAATTGTACGGTGCTGTTCAGGCGAGCGTACACCGGTTCATCATTACTGCCCACTTTCAGCAGGTCTTGTTTTACTGCATTAAAATCATGGTTATACGGAGATTTGAAAAACTTATTGTTTAAAATGGCATCTTTCTTTACATAAAAAAAGTTATTATTATAATTGACATCTATGGAAAAGAGATTGAGTTCCCATTTCAGGCGGCTGTCTGCGATGCTTGCAGGCTGGAGGGACACACTTTGTATGCCGGCATAATTACCTGAGCTAAGCCCTATATAATCCTGAGCAAATCCTGTTTTTGCAAAAGTGGCAAGAATGACCGGAATAGAAAAGAACGGTAAAACGAAATGGTAAAATGGTTTCATGAATTTTGCACTTATGATTCTTTTTTTATAAAGGTACATAGAACAAATGGAATGCCAGTTGTACTTTATCCATCTGTATTGATCTTGTCAAATATTATTCTTCAATAAAGCAAGACAAAATTTTTTTCGTACTGCTTTATTAAAAAGATTAGTTGAGAAAAAGATGCAAAATAAAAGGATGCTTTTTCTGCTGCAAAATCCAGGTTAAGAGAGCAGTATTCATTTTATAAATGGGGTTATACGTTAACTGCTCATTAACTGTCTGTTTAGAAAAAAATAAAGAACTTCACCCTTTACTCCTTTAGTTACACATAACCAACACTCATGAAATTAAAAAGAAATACTTTATTCTCCTGTGCATTATTGTTATGCATAGGAAGTGCCTCCTTTGTATGTCAGGCACAACAGGCGTATGCCACCAAAGAAAAGGTTGAGCAAAACGGAAACATCCTCCGTGGCACATTAACCAATGGCCTGAGGGTAGTGATTGTACGTAATACCCTATCGCCGATGGTCACTACCCAAATCACCTATCTTGCCGGCGGATATGAGACACCGGAAAACTTTCCGGGAACAGCACATGCCATGGAACACATGATGTTCAGAGATAGCAAAGGCATGACCGGCGCCCAGCTCAATGAAATGACCGGTAAAATGGGTGCAGAGAATAATGCCTTTACCACCAGTGATGCCACCCAGTATTATTTTATGGCGCCCTCCAATTACCTGGATATTCTTTTACACATAGAAGCCACCAGAATGCGAGGAGATTTGTTAACCGAAAATGACTGGAATCTGGAAAAAGGTGCTATCGAACAGGAAGTTTCGCGTGATATTTCAAATCCCGGTTTTCTGGCTTATCAGGAGGCTGAGCAAACCTTATATAATGGCACCGGCTATGCTTCAGACCCTCTGGGAACCCGGCCTTCTTTCGATAAAACGACTTCAGCCGTCTTGCGTAAGTTTTATGATGACTGGTATGTACCCAATAATGCCATCTTTGTTATCGTGGGCGATGTCAATCTTCAATCAACCTGGAATAAGATTAAAGAATTGTTTGGTGCTATACCAGGCCGTACAACTCCTGAACGGGTCAAAATAAAATTAGAAGATTTTCAACCTAAGACGATTACTAAAACCACACCTTCCGGAAGCGGCTCAGTGCTGTTTATGTACAGAATGCCCGGCCAGCAATCCAAAGATTATGCTGCCGAACAGATTTTGATGGATGTCCTTAATAATGCGAGGAGCGCACTTTCGGCTTTAGCGGTCGAAGGGAAAGTACTGGGATCGGACGCAGGTGTGCAAGCTTTTAGTCATGGGGGTATCGGACAGATATCTGTTAATTTCGCTAAAGGCGCCAAGGTGGATTCTACAAAACAGGAGCTTAATAAAGTGATTGAAAATTTGCTGAAAAACGGTGTTCCAGCCGATCTGGTGGAGGCGTCCAAACGTGCAGAAATAGCACAATTTGAATTTAATAAAAACAGTTCCACTTCGCTGGCTTCAGAATGGTCCAATGCTCTGGCATGGCAGGGATTACAATCTCCTCAGGAAGCTGAACAGCGGCTTAAAGAGGTTACCGTAGCTGATGTCAACCGCGTAGCGCGTGCCTGTCTGCAATCTGACAAACGCGTCACCATTATTCTGACTCCCAGCGAAAACGGGAAGCGCCCACCCAATAGCCAGGGTTTCGGTGGCACCGAATCTTTTGCAGGTAATGATAAATTGGATGTCCCCTTACCCGAATGGGCGGCTAAGGGATTAAGCAAGCTGGAAATGCCCCACTGGACTTTAGATCCGGTAACTATGAAATTAGATAATGGTATCACGCTCATCGTGCAGCCCGAGACTATCAGTAAAACGATTACTTTAGCCGGACATATTGATAACAATGCCGGTATTCAGGAACCGGAGGAGCAGGAAGGAATAAGTAATGTGTTGGGTTCTTTATTTGATTACGGAACCACCACCATGAACCGGACAGCATTCCATAAAGCATTGGATGAAATCTCTGCTTCGGAATCTGCCGGCACAGAGTTTGGCCTGTCTGTACTCAGCAAATATTTTGATAAAGGATTGCATTTGCTGGCGGAAAATGAGCTTCACCCTGCGCTGCCGCAAAGCGCTTTTGATGTACAGCAGAAATCATTGGCTCAATACCTGGCAGGCGAAATGCAATCTCCTAATTATAAGTTGAGCATGGCATTAAGAAGGGGATTATATCCTGCAGGAGATCCTGCGCTTAGACGGGCGACACCCGCCACAGTGGATTCCCTGACTTTACAAGATGCTGAGAATTATTTTAATAAAACTTTCCGTCCTGATTTAACTACCATTGTAGTCGTAGGAGATATTACGCCTGAAAAGGCAAAGTTAATGGTGGAGAAATATTTTGGCAATTGGAAAGCAGAAGGCCCTAAGCCGGATGTAATTCCATCGGTCGTTCCGTTGAATGATTCTTCTTATCACTTAGTCAATAATGCGTATGCTTCCCAGGATCAGGTGGTGATGGCTCAGACGCTGGATGTTTATCTGGATAACGCTGAGCGTTATGCGCTGCAATTGGGCAATGAAATATTGGGCGGTAATGGCTTTTCTTCCCGGTTGATGGTGGATATACGGGTTAAGCATGGATATGCTTATGGCGCCGGTTCCGGAATGTCGTTTAACCGCACACGTTCCTTATTTTTTATAGAATATGGCAGTGATCCGGATAAAGTAAAGCCGGTAGATTCGCTGATCTATAGAAATTTGGCAGAAATGCAGCACACGCCGGTCAGTGACACTGAGCTGATGAATGCCAAACAGTTTGAGATACGCTCGATACCATTGGAAGTATCCAGCGTAGATGGCATTGCCTCTTCCCTGCTTTCATGGAGCTGGCACGGAGAGCCGCTGGACGAACCGATGGTGGCTGCCAGGTATTATCTGAATCTGACTGCAGAACAGGTGCAGGCAGCCTTTAAGAAATATATTCAACCTGCCAATTTAGTTCAGGTGGTGGAAGGCCCGCCGCCAACCGCTACCGCCATCACCCAAGCTGCACCGTCGGATGTTAGCGCTGAAAGTATTATTAGGCACTATCTGCAGGCAATTGGTGGAGAAGCGAAGCTGAAAGCCGTGAAAGATTTATCTATGAAGTTATCTGCCGACATGATGGGACACCCGTTTGAAATGGATCAGGAATTTCTTTTGCCGGACAAGCATTTAATGAAAATGGTCATGGCTGCTCAAAATATGACCGTGATGAAAGTGGTTGTCAATGGCGACAGTGTCAGCATGCAGCGTATGGGACAGCATATTCCTTTACAGGCAGGCGAGAAAGAAGAGTTGAAACAAAATACCAACCCTTTTCCTGAAATGGATTTTCTAAGTGAAAAAGATACCCTGGAATTATTAGGTGTACAAAAAATAAACGGGCGCGATGCTTATGCGGTGAAAGTCACTAATAAAAAAGGTCATCATTCCACTTACTATTTTGATATAAAGACAGGTTATGAATTGCGCAAGGCATCGTCTGTAAAAACTCCTCAGGGAATGACCGTTAAAAATGTGACTGATATGAGCAATTATAAGCCGGTGGATGGGATTGAATTTCCTTACAATATTGTTACACAAAACGGTCCGCAGAAATTTACGATGAGTGTCCAGGATATTAAAGTAAACAGCGGATTGCAGGAAAGCGATTTTAAATAAAATTATTTCTATATAGCTTTAAATTTATAAAAGATGAAAAGACTATTGCTCCCATTGCTTTTTTTGATTTTCTATTCTTGCAAGACTTACTACATCTCACCGGCAAGCTTTAAGGAACAAATTACAGGTACCGTTCCTTTCCACTTGAAGAATGAAGGGACCTCCTATCTGGCTACGAAGATGGAAGCCATTCAATGCCGGGATAAAAATGGGCAAGATATCATGCTCCAAAATACCCCTTCTGTGGAGGCTCGCTTTATTGAGAAAAATGGGAAGAAGAGAACATTTTACTTTAATACAGTTGCTTTTCAGAATGACACAATTTTTGGAGGAAAGTCCATGCTTATTCCAGGTTTGTTATCAAGCATACCATTCGATAGCTTATCAAAAATTGAAATCCAGAAAGGAGGCAAGCAATTTCGAAACGGAGGAACTGAATACTAATGTTAAGTCAGATGTGTTTCCCACTAAGACACGAAGCCCATAAACCTGCCTGCGGCAAGCAGGACGTTAGCTTTGTGCTCTTTGAGGCTTTGTGGGATTCCATTATACGTCCTATTATAGTTGGCGTAACCCTGATGTAAAGGCGGTATGTTTTTTGTCAATTCTTCGAAAGGAGTTCTTTTAAAAAATAAATGATTATCCGTTTAAGCGCAAGAACATCTTTTGAATAATGAACATTGAACAAGGAATGATGAACCTGCCTTTGCCGTCAGGCAGGTATTGAAGTAGGGACAGTACTTCTAAAATCAGAAATCGGCGTTGGATATTCGATATTGAGCCAAACGAGAGCTATCATATAGGTTTCTGCATTATAGCGGATAATCATTAAAAACTGTCTTTACTTTGTATTTCTAAAAAATTAATCCTTAAAGCCGTAATGAATGAAATCCGATAGTAAAATCACCCGTTGTTCCTGGCCTGCAGAAGATGCGCTGATGATAAAGTATCATGATGAAGAATGGGGAACACCTGTTCATGATGATAATAAATTATTTGAATTTTTAGTGCTGGATGCTTTTCAGGCAGGATTAAGCTGGCGCACTATTTTATATAAAAGAGAAAACTTCCGTAAAGCATTTGATGATTTTAATCCGGATAAAATAGCGAAGTATAGTGATAAAAAGATTGAGAAATTAATGAATGATGCCGGCATTATCCGTAATAAATTGAAGATTAACGGCACTGTTGAAAATGCAAAACAATTTCTGAAAGTACAGAAAGCGTTTGGCAGCTTTGACCAATACATCTGGCAATTTACCAACCACAAAACCAAAGTTAATAAACGGAAGCCTGGCGATCCACCTCTTGCCACTTCGCCCGAATCGGATGCCATGAGCGCTGACTTACGCAAAAGAGGATTTAAGTTTGTAGGTTCTACGATATGTTATGCCTTTATGCAGGCTTCCGGTATGATTAATGATCATGTCATCACTTGCTTCAGATATAAAGAGTGTTCGATGATAGGATAGCTTCATTACCATGATAGACCTATTGCGTTTTATTTCTCTCGCCCAAAACAAGTATTTTTGCTCCTTCATTTTAAATCACTTTTTCTTTGGAAAATAAAACTTTTGACATAGCCATTATTGGCGGCGGCATAGTAGGCGCTGCCACCTTTTACAAAATACAACAGCGTTATCCCGGATTAAAAATTATCCTGTTTGAGAAAGAACCAAGGCTGGCAGCTCATCAGACGGGGCACAATTCGGGTGTCATGCATAGCGGATTGTATTATAAACCGGGTTCGCTTAAAGCAAAAAATTGTGTCCGTGGCAGAGAAGAATTAGTGGCTTTTGCGAAGGAGAATCACATCCCTCATGATGTCTGTGGCAAGGTGGTGGTAGCCGCGCAGGAATCAGAGCTTCCTTATTTAGAAAAGATATATCATACCGGACTTGAAAACGGATTATCCGGCATTGAAAAAATCAATGCACGGCAAATTAAGGAACATGAACCTTTTTGTGAAGGCATCGCCGGCCTTTGGGTGCCTTATACGGGCATCATTGATTATGTTGCTGCTACGGAAAAGATGGCGGAGATAGCACAGTTAATACAACCTGAAAGCGAAGTGCATTTGAATACAGAAGCAAAGAGCTTTCAAAAAGACGGAGCATTCGATTTGATCCAGACGGATAAAGGTGTTTTCAGATCAAGATACCTTATTTTCTGCGGAGGACTGCAGGCGGATCGTCTGGCGAGAAAAGATCAGGTGAGTGTCAAAGAGCAGGTAGTGGGCTTCAGGGGAGATTATTATGAGCTGACACCCGAAGCCAGACATAAGATAAAGAATCTGATTTATCCTGTTCCTAATCCTGATTTCCCGTTTCTGGGCGTGCATTTCACGAGAATGACCAACGGTGATATTGAATGCGGGCCGAATGCTGTATTTACTTTTAAACGCGAAGGATACAAGAAAACAGATTTTGACTGGAAAGATACCTTCAACGCATTAGGCTACAAAGGAACCTGGAAATTATTTTTTAATAATATGAGCTTTGGCCTCAACGAATACAGGCGGGCTTTCTCTAAAAAACTATTCTTAAAAACATTACAAAGGCTTGTCCCGAGTCTTACAATGGAAGACATCCGTCCAGGACGTGCAGGCGTGAGGGCTTTGTTGCTGAATGAAAGCGGCGATACCAGGGACGATTTCAAAATAGAATATAAGGATACCAGCATCCACGTACTGAATGCACCTTCACCTGCCGCCACTGCTTCGCTGGCTATCGGCGATAATATACGGGAAATGGCGGCGGAGCATTTTAAATTGAACTAAAAACGTAATGTGATGGATTTAATGAAAAGAGTTGTCAGGACATCCCTCCCATGTTTTTTACTTCTATGGTGCTTTTTCTCTTTTCAGTATGTTTCGGCACAGACAACTAAAGGACAGCGACTCAATGGCACGAATAAATTATATCATGAGTTATACCGCCCTCAATATCACTATACCCCTCCCCGCAATTGGAATAATGATCCTAATGGATTAGTATATTATAAGGGGGAGTATAATCTGTATTATCAGGATTATCCAGAAGCTATGGAATGGGGCCCTATGCACTGGGGACATGCCGTAAGCACTGACATCTTACATTGGAAAAACCTGCCTATTGCCTTGTACCCGGATTCTTTGGGATATATTTTTTCAGGCAGTGCGGTGGTGGATGAGAATAATACCGCAGGGTTTCAAAAAGGGAAAGAAAAAACCTTGGTGGCTATTTTTACTTATCATAATCCCAAAACAAATGTGGAATCACAGGCGATAGCTTATAGCAACGATAAAGGTCTCGCGTGGAAAAAATATGCCGGAAATCCGGTCATTCCAAATCCAGGATTAAAGGATTTTCGTGATCCTAAAGTAAGATGGTATGCTCCGTTAAAGAAATGGATGATGGTTGTTTCCTGCCATGACCATGTGGCTTTTTACTCATCGCCCAATCTGAAGGATTGGACTCACGAAAGTGATTTTGGGAAAAACGAAGGCTCTCATGGAGGTGTTTGGGAATGTCCGGATTTATTCCCATTAAAGGTCAATGGCACAGGCGAAGAAAAATGGATACTGACGGTGAATAGCGGCGGCTCGCCTGCTGACGGTCGCAGCACACAATATTTTATCGGAACATTTAACGGGTATTCTTTTACGGCCGATGATCATAAGACACGCTGGCTGGATGATGGCGCCGATGAATATGCCGGAGTGACCTGGAGCAATACAGGTAATCGTACCATTTTTATGGGTTGGATAGATAATTGGCCTGCCGCCAATAAAAATGTTCCATCTTATGTCTGGCGTGGAGGTATGACTCTGCCAATGGAATTACATCTAATCAAATTAAATGATACTACCGAATTTGTAACTAAGG
>SCQV01000167.1 GCA_004299085.1 Chitinophagaceae bacterium
TAGCCTAACCAGGTTGCCTCAACAATTATAACATCTCTTACTTGTCCGTAATCGCCACTAAATTCTTTTGCGTAAGTGTGTGCCGTTTTTCGGTTCATTCCCATTTTCTGCGTTACTTCGTGAATGTCCACTTTTCTTGCTATCTACAAAGATATAAAATGTCCAGTTTATTTTATAAAAAACTGGACAAAAGGCGTGAAGATTCTTTTACAAAAAGTGCATTTGAAAACAAAGTTTACACGTCGTATATCAGGTTGTATTGGTATTTGTAATTTTCAGTTAAAATTAACGTAATCCTATCTCACTTTGCCTTACCAGGATATTAGGAGGCAAATGTTGGGGAAAAACGGGAGATAGCAAGGGGGAAAATGTACCAGCTCCCGACTTTATTTTTCCTTTAGATATTTTATATGGTTTAATAGCGCACCTTTTAATATGAAGACATTAACGGATTGGGGCCTAACGGAATTTTTAAAAGGTGAGGATATGATGGACAACTGTTGGAGAAAAAAATGCAATCAAATAGATAAATTATTTTCGCTGACATCGGTTGCATTTTTTGCACTACACCCTTCATTAGATGCACAATCGTTTGATAAACGACCAAAGCTCACTTCTTAAAAATTCCGTCTAAGCTGATGTTACCGGCATGTATCACTTTCGTCATGAAGCTTTGCACTTCGGAGTTTGCAGAATAGTTTGTTAGAATTTGGGGCATTATACTCGTTTTATCTCGTCAAATTTTTCAAAGAGTTGACTGCGTTTTACTCCTGCGGTTTTTGCAATACCCTTTAGGATTAGACCTGCACGCTGGTTAATAAATGTTTTGAATCCTTGTCGTACGTCACTTTCCCAAATTCCTGATACTCTATCCGTAGGAATTAAATGAGCTCTCATTACACTCTTGAAAAATCTTTTTCGTTTGAAAGGTTCAAGGTAATCTTTTGGGGGGTCATCAGAGACTGATTGGTTTTCATTTGCAGCAAGGAAGCAGATGTTAACAATTGAGTTTTTTAATTTTTGTTTTACTTTTCTGCGACCTAATAACGCCCCAGGAAAGATATGATGTCTATCATTTTTATTACTTTTTGACAAAGCATATTCAAGCATCATTAATTCTCCCGTTTCAAGGTATTTTGGTTTCAAAGTTTTTAGAAAGAGGTAATAAGCAATCACAGCAGAGAAATTTGTTTTGCGATAATCCTTTTTCAAAAACTCATTCGGATTTATCTTTTCATCAATAATGTATTTGTGATTTGCTCTTGAAACAAGTTTATGGAAGAGCTCAATGTCTTTCGGAATATTCCTATTGAATCCACTACCTGAATATCTTTCACCAATAGTGGTGTGCCAAAACCATTTTTTGATTTCTTTTTTCTGATGTGCAGAAGGTCTTCCATTATTTAAGTAAAAGAACAAGGACAGTATGGTGAAAATGTTGTCGGATGGAAGAAGGGAATACCTTGATATTTCAAACTCTTCTGCTAAGTAGTCCACAGCAAGAAGAAATGCCTTGTGATATTTCTTCCATTCTTTTTGAAACTTTGATTTGAATTGTTTTTGCTTTTTGAATTTTTTTTCGAAGTTGTCAAGGGCTCGCTTACCAACTTCTTTTTCGCCTTTTGAAAGCGACAAAGTGTAGATAAAAGATTCGGGTTTCATCTCGTTATATTGTCGTGCAATCAAAGCTCGTCTTGTATAGTCAATCAAGTCACGCAATCCAATGTTTGTTGTCCTTGCGAATAAAGCATCTGCTTTGCCGACCGTCATTCCTTGTGAATTAATTCGCACAAATGTTTCCCGAACTTCATCAATTAAGTTTGTTTCAAGATAGATAAAGTGAAAGCGGTAAGATTGAATGCGGCTTTTCAATTTTCTTACATCACTCAACTTTTGGTTATTTAAGTTGAAGCGTTGTTTAAGCCGCAAAGGGCTGTCCTTGATAATGTCGTGAACTGGAATATAATCACCTCTCGTCACAGCATACCTTCGAATGTAATAAAATCGGCTTTCATCTTGGCGATTAACTGAAAAGTAAATTTTACGAAAATCAATATTGGAATTGAAATCAATTGCTTCACTGATTCCTGCAATTAGTCCGTAAAGAGAAGTGAGCCGTTGTTGTCCGTCAATGATGAAGTTAATATCTCTGCGATACACATTGAATGAAGGGAGAATAGAACGATTGTTCGGTTTGATTTCAGCAATCATGTTGTTCTTTGCTTTCCAAATTAGTGATACTCCAATTGGATAGTGGTTGAAAATGCTGTCAAGCAACAGGCAAACTCTGTTCTTGTCCCAAACATAGTTTCTCTGAAGTTGTGGAATTGCATAAATGCAGTCGTCAAAATTCTTCTTCAAAGTTGAAAAGGAAATCTCCTTGGAATATATTTTACTCATGTTTATCTCTTGCAGTCAGTTTAAGGTTAGCAGTGTCCCCAAGCATTGCCGCTAACGGTTTCCGGCTTGGCGAAGGCAGGGCATTTGAAATATGTCAGTTTGGTTTAAGTATAAATGTTGATAGAAGTATAAATGTTCGATTACTTTCGTCAGCCCTGCTTTTGCCAAACCGATATTATCTGCTGCCCTTCTATCTGTATGTTGTTCCTGTCATAATAGTTTAGCGTTTAATGTCACGAAATAAGTCCCTAATTAAATGTTTGTCATTAACCTGAGAGTATAGCATATCAATGTTTTGTTCAGTTGGTTCTTCGTCAGGGTATCTGCCATTTCCGTGAATACCAATTCCTTCTGTGAATTGCAAGTCCTCAACAACTTTTAATGATTGTCGAACTGTCTCGCAAACTGCTTCATATTCATAAACAATCTCATACAAATAAACTGTCTTGAACTCGGAGATGATATAACGATGAACAACCTTATTCCTTTCAGTATACAGCTTGTAAAGTTTGTCAAAAGTATCTTGATAAATAATCTCTAAGTCTTTTGCTTGCTTATAAATCTTTCTCTCCATAATGGGAGTGTCTTTTTCTCCTTGGAACAAAAGTGCAATATCAATTCTATTTGTCTTTTCTTGCAATTGCTTTTTCATAACTATAGCCATTCGCAAATAAGCGTCAATTTGGTTGGCAATTATTATCATTAACTCAATGACAGATTTATTTTCAATTGCTCTATTTTTCAAGTCAAACGAAGCAGCTAATGAAGCCATAAATTTTTCATACTTGTCAAACTCTAAAGCAAGATTTCTTTTGTGAGGACTAATTAGTTCAAGTGTCGCCAACGCTAATTCAGCTTTTTCAAGTTCGGTCTTAACTTCTGTGTCTCCTTGTTTTGAAGTGTCATAAATATACTTAGCCATAAACATATGGTCCTCAACTACTGCATACCAAAGGTGCATATTGAAGCCGTCTCTGTCCATTCGTTTCTTAATGAAGTCAAGTTTGTTGGTGTCAAATTTTTGAACAGGAACATTTTTATTTATTGGCTTTTCTTGTTCTGAATAACAGCTTATCTGAAATGCACCAACTGAATTTTCATACAGTTCAAAACTAAATGGGGAAACTTCATCGTGTCCAATTGCAATATTTTTGTATTGCCATTCTGTCGGGACTTTAATTACAAATTTTCCATTTGGTTCTGTAAAATACTTCATTTCCATTTCTCTGTCTTTATCGGTTTATGCGGTCGTCTTAGGGTTGCAGGTAACTCATAGATATACGCAATAACTCCATTTCTAATCGTTTATAAATAATTATAACCATTAAACCTCCCTCCATATAACCCCACTATATACACTGAAAAAGAAAACACTTCGCAAACCGGGTTTAACATAGAAGAATAAGCGATTTAGTGCGTGGCTTAAAGATATAAAAAATTTACTATTGCCAGCAAAAGGTTAAATAGAAATCCCGCCGGAAATTCTTAATTTTATCGCTTATTGCAATAAACCCTTAACCCCGGAAGAAAATAACAACCTCCCTCTATGAACAGTCAATCTATATCTATTCAAAAGACGGTTCTTCGGAATCTCATCTACACCATTCGGGGTAAACAGGTAATGACAGACAGCGATCTGGCAGAACTATATGGAGTAGAAACTAAAGTCCTTAACCAGGGGGTAAAACGCAATAAAGAACGGTTTCCGGAAGAGTTTTGTTTTCAACTGACCCATCAGGAGATGGAAAACTTGAGGTCACAATTTGTGACCTCAAGTTCAGATCATGGAGGCAGGAGGTACCTCCCTTATGTTTTTACTGAACAAGGAGTAGCCATGCTTTCGGCTATATTGCGCAGTGAAGCAGCCGTAAGGGTCAGCATTCAAATCATGAAGGCATTTGTAGAAATGAGGAAGTTCCTGAAAGAGAATGGAGAAGTATTTATGAGACTGGACCACATGGAAGGAAAGCAGGTAAAGTTTGAGATGGAAACGAACCAAAAGTTTGATCGGATATTTAATGCCCCACAGGCTTATGACGGCGAACCCAAGCAAGGCATCTTTTTCAACGGACAAGTATTTGATGCACACCGCTTTACTTCTGATCTCATCCGAAAAGCAAAAGAATCCATTATCCTGATAGATAATTATATAGATGATACTGTCTTGAGCCTTTTTACCAAACGAAATAATAACGTAGATGTGATCATTTATACTAAAACTATCAGTAAACAATTAACCCCGGATCTGAAAAAATATAATGACCAATATAAGCCAATAAAAATTGAAGGATTTACTGACGCACATGATCGTTTTATGATCATAGATCATCAAATGGTTTATCATATTGGAGCCTCTCTGAAAGATTTGGGAAAGAAATGGTTTGCTTTTTCAATGATGGATATATCCGCGTGGGATATGATAAACAAGCTTAAGAATAATTGAGACTGAAATGTTAGTTTTATTCAATTGAGCTAAACAAAAATTAGAAAGAAAGGTGTTTCAAACGAGTGATGTTTTTCCAGGTATTTCATACAATTTTAATTCAATGACCGGCGGCCGGCAGCTTCCCGGTTCTGTTTAGTTCTCTTATCAATTCAGCCAGATAATTCACTACTTTTAATTCGTTCTCAGCAGAAATATTACCGTTAGTGTTATTAGAAAATGTGAGGGCAGGGATATTACCGTCTGAATTTTCCAGAATATCCTCATTTTTTTGTAAGCTGATTCCACGGCTTTTTACTCTGCGCAGTACAGGCTCCCATTGTGGTGAACTTTGCATACCACTTACTATCAGGTTATCAGATGAAGAACTTAGATTGCCTGCTCCATTCAGGTTGATCATGCAATCAGCCTGATCCATATTAATAACCGGATGTTCCATAAAATAACCGGCGCCTTTTTTCCCGCTAAAAGAGACGAACAAATAATTCTCTTTTTCATATCGTTTGTTACTCTTTATCAGGTGGCTTAGTGCGATCAATGCAGCTTTATCTCCCGGCTGATAAGCAGTAAGAATAATGGTAGAAGCTGTCCCGTGGTTTATTATGCCGATCACATTATAGGTGGTATCTTTTTTATCATAAAACTTAACTTGTAGTTCAATTGGGGCATCCGCTGTTTGATCCTTAAAATATCGCGAGGCTGCAGCATGATTAATGTAAACAACGGGTATTGTTAAAGGGGTTTTACTGTCCGTTGCGTGGAAACTTACATCTTTAGAGGCGTTGTTGCTGTTATAAAACAACACTGCTGTAGCTTTGTCATGCATAGCCTGTGCGGCCAGCTTGTACATGGTTTCATTGTCGTTCGTGTCCGTACCTGTTAGTTGCGTTCCTGAATAATTGCTGATGTCTATAATCCAGGGAAGATTGGCTTCCTGCACGGAAATAAGCGGATCACCCGAAACAGTTCCCTGCCCACTGTAGGATAAAGGAATAAAATCTTTGCCTGCTTCCAATGGGTTGTTATGGATGGATAAGCTGGTGCCCGGAATAAATTGTACTCCATAATTGGTAATGATGGGCTGCAGATAGGAATTATTATCCAATGCAGGCTGAAGTCCGTCCTCCTGGAACTGCTTTTGCACATAATGATTTTCAGGGGAAGCGGAACTATTACCGTTTGATAAAAGATTAATTTTTGAGATATTTTCCTGTAATGCGTTTAAAATTTCTCTATCTTCTTTATTTTGTGAAAAAGCAAGAAATGGGATGATTAAAAATATCAAAAACAATACTTTGCTGTTCATGATGTATGGGATTTCGATTCTTATTTAGCAACAATTGCACCAATTTATATTTATAAATCATAAAGCCAGTATTTCATCTCGAAAAACCTTATTTTTCTTTTTTTTTCAACCACGAATAGCACGAATTTTCACGAATCTAATGGTGGTTTTTCGAGTCGGCAGTTATTAATTTTTGGAACAAGGCCTAATTCCTATAATTTTGCCGCATTGTTTCATTAAGATCATTTATTCATGAAAGAAACTGCTTTTACTTCTAAACATATCGCTCTGGGCGCCAAAATGGCTGAATTTGCGGGATATAATATGCCCATTTCTTACACAAGCATCAACGAGGAGCATCATGCTGTGCGTGATAATGTGGGGGTGTTTGATGTAAGCCACATGGGAGAGTTTATTCTGAAAGGCCCGCATGCGCTTGATTTGATTCAACGTGTGACCAGCAATGATGCTTCTAAGCTCACTGCCGGAAAAGCACAATACAGTTGTCTCACCAATGAAGATGGCGGTATTGTAGATGACTTGCTGATATATTGCTTGGAAGAAAATAAATCTTATATGCTCGTGGTGAATGCAGCTAACATCCAAAAAGACTGGAACTGGTTGGCAGAACACAACTCCCCCTCCTCTGGAGGGGGCAGGGGGGAGGCCGAGGCCCACAATATCAGCGATCGCACTTGCTTATTAGCTATTCAAGGTCCTAATGCCACACGATTGCTGCAACCGTTGACAGCTATTGACATAGCCGGATTAAAATATTACACTTTTGCTAAAGGTGTTTTTGCAGGCGTAGAAAATGTAATAGTGAGTGCAACAGGATATACCGGCGCAGGGGGGGTAGAAATTTATTTTGAAAATAAAGATGCTAATGCAGATAAAATTTGGAACGCCATTTTTGATGCCGGAAAACCTTTTAACTTAAAACCTGCCGGACTTGGCGCACGCGATACGCTTCGTTTGGAAATGGGTTATTGCTTATATGGAAATGATATTGATGATAACACTTCTCCATTGGAAGCGGGCTTGGGCTGGATCACTAAATTCAGTAAAGATTTTACTGCAAAAGAAATTTTACAAAAGCAAAAAGCAGAAGGTGTAAAGCAAAAATTGGTAGGTTTCGAAATGACAGAGCGCGGTATTCCAAGACATGGTTATACTATTATGGATAAGTCAGGAGACACTATCGGGAGAGTTACTTCAGGAACACAATCTCCTTCTTTAAATAAAGCAATTGGATTGGGTTATGTAGAAACGGAATTTGCAGAACTTGGAACGGATATCTTTATCTCCATCCGTGATAAAAAAATAGCAGCGCAAGTCAGTAAGGTGCCGTTTGTATGAGCGATAGAGTTTCTTACTCTGTTTTTAAATCAGGATATTGAATGATTTTTTGTGATGATGCAGATTCAAAAATAGAAAGCTGATTAGTATTATCTGTTAAGGTAATCGCAGATTATCAATCATGTATCAATACCGTTTAGTTAAGGATTCAGATGAGCACTTCGACTTCGCTCAGTGCTCGAAGATGCGTTCGTTGAGCGAAGTCGAAACGAACACATCTCAAGTTTTTCCTCTTAGCTAAATGACGTCGAATCATATATAACCATAAAGAATGACAAAAACATTCTATTTTAGCGCAAATCATAAAAGATCATCACAGTCCGTGTTCCTATAATATTGCTACCGCATTAAGGTTGAAGTGCTTCAGCCTTCAATACACTTTCATCTATTTTACTTTGAGGGAGTTCATAGTCGGTAAGCTTGCCGGCGTTGTAATCTCCATAAGCGGACATATCCAGAAATCCATGTCCTGAAAGGTTAAATAAAATGGTTTTCGCTTCGCCTCTTTCTTTACATATTTTCGCTTCTCTGATGACCTGTGCAATAGCATGATTGGATTCCGGAGCAGGAATAATAGCTTCCGTTTTTGCAAAAAGTTTGCCGGCTTCAAAACATTCTATCTGGTGGAGTGCCGAAGCTTCAATTAAACCGTCTTTTAATAATTGAGAGCATAACACACTGGCTCCGTGATACCGTAAACCACCGGCATGAATAGGAGCGGGTTCAAAATCGTGCCCTAAAGTGTACATAGGCAATAACGGCGTATAGCCTTCTGTGTCACCGAAATCATACATAAAAGTCCCTCTGGTAAGTTTCGGGCAGGAAGATGATTCCACCGCAATGGCGCGAATATCTTTTTCCCCTTTTAATTTGCTTCTTAAAAACGGAAAGGCAAGTCCTGCGAAGTTGGAACCGCCACCGAGCGGAGCAATGATGATATCCGGATAGTCCTCGGCCATTTCAAATTGCTTTATCGCTTCTTCCCCAATGATGGTTTGATGAAGTAAGACATGGTTAAGCACTGATCCAAGAGAATATTTAGTGTGTTCATCTTTGGCAGCCATTTCCACGGCTTCAGAAATAGCAATCCCCAGGCTTCCTGTTGAGTTGGGGTTTTTTGCCAACACATGCCTGCCTGATTCTGTCTTGTTGCTTGGAGAGGATATCACGTTTGCGCCAAAAGTGTTCATGACAATTTTACGATAGGGCTTCTGCTCAAAGCTTACTTTGACCATATACACTTCACATTCCAGCCCAAATTGTGAGCAGGCATAAGCCAGTGCCGACCCCCATTGCCCGGCGCCGGTCTCCGTAGTGATTTTCTTTACTCCTTCTTTGGCATTATAATAAGCTTGTGCCAGCGCCGTATTTGTTTTATGCGATCCGCTGGGTGAAACGCCTTCATATTTATAATAAATCCTGGCAGGCGTATCAAGCGCTTTTTCCAATTCAGTTGCACGGATCAGGGGTGAAGGGCGATAAATTTTGTACTTTTCCAAAACCTCTTCGGGAATATCTATATACCGCTCCTGGGAAACTTCCTGAAGAATGACTGCCATCGGAAACAAGGGCGCTAAGGCTTCGGGGCCGATTGGCTTTTTTGTGTTTGGATCTAAGGGAGGAAGTGGTTTGTTGGGCATGTCTGCCACTATATTGTACCATTGCTTTGGTATCTGATCTTCGCTTAAGTAATACTTTTTTTGTTTCATGTTAAAAGGATTAAGAAGAACAAATATATATAAATTGGGTTAAACAAAATCCGGTAAAATATTCATAAATCTTTGTAACTTCACTGGTACCTATAATGTGATTCAGTAACTATTAAAGCAAAATGATATGGCCATCCCGGTTGTAGATCTCGCAGAATTTACGGATTTAAAGTCCACTAAACATGATGCTTTTGTTCAAAAGTTGGGCAAAGCGTATGAAGAAGTGGGCTTTGTAGCCGTTAAAAATCATGGTATTCCACAATCTTTAATTGACGATCTCTACCAATATATTAAGGAATTTTTTGCGCTTCCTGTTGAAATAAAAAAGAAATATGAAAAGCCCGAGCTTGCCGGACAGCGCGGCTACACCAGTTTCGGTAAAGAACATGCCAAAGGCTTTGATGCACCTGATTTAAAAGAGTTTTTTCAATACGGACAAACAGTAGAAGGAGAAAATCTTTCCGGAGAAGATTATCCACCGAATGTGAATGTGGAGGATGTGCCGCAGCTTTTACCTACTTTACTGAAAGCCTATCGTGCTTTTGAAAAATCTGGGCGTGCATTGCTCTCAGCTATTGCTTTATATCTTGGACTGGATAAGCATTATTTTGACCAATATGTGCACAATGGCAATTCCATTATCCGTTGCATTTATTATCCACCAATCACGCATGAACCAAAGTCTTCTATCCGCGCAGAGCAGCATGAAGATATTAATTTAATTACACTCTTAGTTGGCGCATCGGCAGATGGACTGCAGGTTATGAACAAAGCAGGAGAATGGATAGATGCAAAAACAGCGCCGGAGATGATCGTGGTAAATGTAGGTGACATGCTTCAGCGATTAACGAACAATAAATTAAAAAGCACCACCCATCGTGTGGTCAATCCGCCACGCGAACTATGGAATACCGCCCGGTATTCTATTCCGTTCTTCCTGCATCCGCGCAGCGAAATGAGCCTGGCGTGCATACCGCAAACCATTGATGCCAAACATCCGAAAGCTTATGAGGATATTACTGCCGGTGGATATTTAGATGAACGATTAAGAGAAATAGGATTGAAGAAATA
>SCQV01000168.1 GCA_004299085.1 Chitinophagaceae bacterium
TATACCTCTATATCTCTCTACAAAAAATCCCTTATCTCAATACCTGACATTAACACGACACCTGTCAGTATAAGCACTTTATCAGGATCCTGCACTTGATTCTGTGTCCTTTTATTATCATCCACCCCTGCCATAATGTGTGTCAGGTTTGTTCTTATTTGCCAGTTAGGCGGAACGGCAATCCGGATGCCTCCCCATAAATTCACAATATCAATGACGGCCGTCCCCTGAATATCCGCTCTGGTAAGATCCAATTCTGTCCCGCCGCAAACATTGATCAAATCCCCGCCTTTAAAGCTTTTGGAAATGACCTGGCGTTTTGTACCACCAAACACAGTTGTACAATCAAGCCAATCATTAAATGAAGAAGTCTTTTTCTGATAAGTATTTTTTTCTTCAGAAGCTGTTTCACCTTTTATCCCTTCCTGAGCCGGTATTGGATCGGAAGGAGATGGGGGCGGCGTACCCTGTCCTTGTGAGGAATGCTTTTCTTCCCAGCGGTCTTTCCAATAATCCCATCCGCCATAATGCCATCTGTCATGCATACTTCCCCATTCCGGATGATCTTTAATAAACTGTTGCCTGTTTTCTATAAAACTCTGCTTTCTGCTTTCCCAATATCGCCGTTTGATGATGAACATAAAGCCAATAAAAATGATCAGTGCCGGCCACAAAAACTTCTCTACATCGGTATTCGGCCAGAAAAAATCATGCCCCAGAAACACCAGCCCTATTAATATTAAAATAATAGAGAAGAAATTTCTGAATCTTGAAGCCAGGCCGGTAAATAATCCAATAACCACCAGTAACATTTCCCAGGTAAACATCCAATTAGGCATGGGCACCCCCAACACATTCAGCAACCATACCACCCCTACTAATATGATAGCCACGCCAATCCATTCTTTATGTGTGTGCCGCATATTAGTGCAGCGCTGAGTATGCCGTTGAACATGGCGTTCCCATTGCATTCGCCTTCTTTCATTCCGCGCCTGACGCCTGCTTTCTCCCAGAGAGTCACTGTTCATCTCTTGTTCCATGTCATTGATTTTAACGCAAAACTACTATAAGTCTAAATCCAATCATAGCCGCAATAGGCTGTATGTAAAAGAAAGTCGGTAAATATCCTGATTGTGTCGGTAAAAGAGAAATGCATTGCTTATTTTTGTCCGGCATGGCAAAACAAAAGAACGATACACCGATGATGCAACAGCACCGGGCCATCAAAGCCAAATACCCGGATGCTATCTTGCTTTTTCGTGTGGGGGATTTTTATGAAACTTTCGAGCGGGACGCCGTCATCGCTTCTGAGGTATTGGGCATTGTACTTACCAAGCGCTCTAATGGAGCAGCCGCCAGCGCAGATTTGGCCGGGTTTCCGTATCATGCATTGGATACTTACCTGCACAAGTTGGTAAAAGCCGGCTACCGCGTGGCTATATGTGACCAACTGGAAGATCCTAAGCTGGCCAAAGGTGTGGTCAAACGTGGAGTGACTGAAATGGTAACACCCGGAATTACTTCCAACGAAAAATTATTAGAAAATAAAAACAATAATTTTCTGGCTACTGTCCATCTTGGTGGAACCAATAACGGTATAGCTTTTCTGGATATCTCAACGGGAGAATTCTTTGCAGCACAAGGCGATTTGGAATACATGGATAAATTACTGCAAAGCTTTCAACCGGCAGAGGTCATTTATCAACGGAATAAACAGAGGGATTTCAAAGAACATTTCGGGAATAAAATATCCGGTGGTTTTTATACTTATACGCTGGATGAATGGATATTTACAGAAGCGTATGCCACTGAAACCTTGCTCAAGCATTTTGAAACGCTTTCGCTGAAAGGTTACGGCATAGAAGGCATGACTGAGGCAATCATCGCAGCAGGCGCTGCCATTCACTATCTGAAAGAGACCGAACATCCCAATATCAGCCACATCACTTCTATACGCCGCATCGAACAGGAAGATTTTTTGTGGATGGATAAATTCACTATTCGCAACCTTGAATTATTGCAAAGCGCTACATCTCAGGGCCAATGTCTGCTGAATGTATTGGATCATACTTTGACGCCAATGGGCGCCAGATTACTGAAACGATGGATTGTTTTTCCGCTGCGCGATAAAATAAGAATAGATGAAAGATTAGACTTAGTTACCTTTTTAATAAAAGAACAGGATTTATCCGCTCAAATTGCCCATCATCTTAAGCAAGTAGGCGACATGGAAAGAATTGTTTCCAAAATCCCTTTGAAAAAGATTTCTCCACGGGAAGTGATGCAATTGGCTAAAGGATTGCAGCAACTCACTCTCATTAAGCAGCTTTGCATCCATGTAAAGGATAATTATCTGAAACGCCTGTTAGAACAATTAAATCCATGCTCGCTTATATTGGAAAAAATTGTACGTGAATTAGTGGATGCACCGCCGGTACAGATAGCGAAGGGGGGGGTTATTAATGACGGAGTAAATGAAACATTAGATGAATTACGGGAGATAGCCCATTCGGGTAAAGATTATTTGCATAAAATGCAGAAGAAAGAAGCGGAGGCCACAGGCATCAGTTCGCTGAAAATAGGATTCAACAGTGTGTTTGGATATTATCTGGAAGTGACTAATACTCATAAAGATAAAGTTCCTTCTGATTGGATACGCAAGCAAACGCTTACCACTTCCGAAAGATATATCACTCCTGAACTGAAAGAATATGAAGAAAAGATCACAGGGGCAGAAGAAAAAATCTTAACGCTGGAAGTACAGATATTCGAAAATTTATTGGCACAGTTACAGGAATATATTTCGCCGATACAACTAAATGCACAGGTGCTGGCTCAATTAGATTGTATATGGTGCTTTGCACATAATGCCCTGCAATATCAATACCACAGGCCGGATATAAACGAGAGCAATGACCTGATAATTAAAGAAGGGCGCCATCCGGTCATCGAACGCACCCTTCCGGCAGGAGAAAACTATATTGCCAATGACCTGGAACTGAATAAAGATAATCAGCAAATTATTATTCTTACCGGTCCTAATATGAGCGGTAAATCGGCGCTGCTGCGACAAACAGCCCTTATCACCTTATTAGCGCACATCGGCAGTTATGTACCTGCCACTGCTGCACAGATTGGACTTACTGATAAAATATTTACCCGTGTAGGAGCCTCTGATAATCTGAGTGGAGGCGAATCTACCTTCATGGTAGAAATGAATGAAACGGCCAGCATTATTAACAACATTACACCCCGCAGCTTAATTTTATTGGATGAAATAGGCCGTGGTACCAGCACTTATGACGGTATTTCCATTGCATGGAGCATCGTAGAATATTTACATGACTACACTGCCAACAAGCCTAAGACTCTTTTTGCCACCCATTATCATGAATTAAATGAATTAGAGAACAAATTAGATCGCGTCAAGAATTTCCACATCGCTAATAAAGAGGTAGGAAATAAAGTTATTTTTCTGCGAAAGCTTACTCCCGGAGGAAGTGTCCATAGCTTTGGCATCCATGTGGCTAAGATGGCCGGCATGCCGCCCGAATTGATAGAAAGAGCAAATGAAATCCTTTCACAATTAGAAGAAAAACATCTGGCAAAACCTATTGAACAAAGATTGAAGAAAACTATACCCGCCCAATATCAACTCAGCATCTTTGATGCACAATCGGAAGTATTTGAAGAAATACGCAGACTGCTGGAAAATATAGATATTAACAGACTAACACCCGTGGAAGCATTGATGAAATTGAATGAGATTAAGGAGAAGCTGAAGTAAAAAGCACCATCTGTTTTTCAGAGAAAAAGGCAAGAGTGGTGATTGTTTCTATCTGCAGGTCGTTATGCGTCTTTATTCCCCGAATCATTATTTGAGTTCAAGTTTTTCAATTCGTGAGTTTATGGCTCCAACATTTCGTTGAAAAATTTCTGAAAGTTCTTTCGCTTTTTTGCCTTCACAGAAGAGTTCTGTCAGTTTCAAGTCGTCTTCCTCTGTCCAGGGTTTATAAGCATTGCTGAATTTTTCTTTTATCTGCTCCATTTTACTTTTTGTTTCAGGCTTCTTATATGTCTTGAAGTGGGGTAGAATTTTTCGAAGTGCCTCAACGATATTGTTGATGTCTTCTTCAAAAATCATTATTTGGTGCCGTTCATATTCTCCGTTGTCAAGGCGTTTGCTTTCGCTTAACTTCAAATAGGTTGCACCTTCTTTTGTCTTTTTTGCATCAATGAAGTATGTCCGCTTACCTGCGGCTACTTTTATACTTGCAATTCCTTTGTCGTCAGTCATAATTATGGAGTTTGGTGGTTGGCATGAACAGATATTTGCAGCATTCCGAAATTACTGGTTCAAAAATCTTTCAAGATTATCTTTCCATCGCAGGTACATCATATTGTAATCGTCTTTCAAAGTTTTATCAGGCTCTATCTGTACAATCTTTTTTAATCCGATAAAACTTTCATCAAAATTCGCATAATACTTTACCCCTACGCCGGCTGCTCTTGCCGCCCCCTGTGCGCCATCCGTATCATATATTTCCAGTACCCCGCCCGTAACATCCGAAAAAACTCTCCTGAATACGGGACTTAAAAACATATTGGCATTGCCTGCCCGGAAAACTTTCATTTCCATCCCCATATCTTTAATCATCACCTCCAATCCGTATCGTAACGCATACACGATTCCTTCCTGAACGGACCTCGCCACTTCCGCTCTTCCATGTACATTAAAATCAAGATTAATCAACCGGGCGCCTTTGTTTTGATTTTCCAATATCCGCTCTGCACCATTCCCAAAGGGGAAGAATATCAAGTCATTGGCACCTGGGCTTACTTTCTCCGCCAGTCTGTTCATTTGTTCATATCCTGAAAAATCCATATTTTTTCTTATCCATCTATTGGCGATACCGGTACCATTGATACATAATAATATCCCATTTCTGCGTTGCGTGCGGGTATTGTTGACATGCAGAAAAGTGTTGACTCTGGACAGTTCATCATAATTTATTTCATCTGTTACTCCATATACCACCCCGCTGGTTCCGGCAGTGGCGGCTATCTCTCCAGGATTCAGCACGCGCAGGGAATAAGCATTGTTAGGCTGATCTCCTGCCCGGTAAGATACGGGGATATTTTCCGGAAGATTTAATTCCTGCGCTGCCTTATGCGTAAGCAATCCCTGCTCGCCAAAAGCAGGAACCACTTCGGAAAGGATATTCTTTTCAAAACCATAATAATCAAGCAGCTTATCCGCGACCCCCTGTGATTTAAAATCCCAATAAATGCCTTCAGACAAGCCGCTTTCGGTGGTCGTCATCCTGCCGGTAAGCTTGTAAGCAATATAGTCCCCGGGTAACATAATCTTATGTATCTTTTCATAAATAGACGGCTCATTTTCTTTCACCCATTTTAATTTGGACGCCGTAAAATTTCCGGGTGAATTCAAATAATGTTCTAAACAAAAACTTTCACCCAATTTTTCAAAGGCACGTTCACCAATCTTAACAGCCCGGCTGTCGCACCATATAATGGCAGGCCTCAGCACTTTTCCGTTTTTGTTCAGACAGACCAATCCATGCATCTGATAGCTGATACCTATAGCTAAGATATCCTGTGTGGAAAATGAAAACTGACGATGCAATGCGTGAGTGGCATTTACCAATTCATTCCACCAGGCTTCCGGATCTTGTTCCGCCCATCCCGGATGCGGAGATTGTATCGGCATTTCTTTCTCCGGTGAAAAAGCAGAAGCCACTCCCCTCCCGCTTTCCGCATCCAACAGCGCAGCTTTTACGGAAGAGGACCCGATATCATAGCCTAATAAGTATTTCGACATTACTGATAATTTTCAATTTAAAGCCTGAACATATTTTCACACAAAAGTACAATGCCAATGAAAAAAAATAATAACCGGCCGAAAGATACAATTAATCTATGTGGCAGTTAAAATATAATTTTCAAAATTCATCAAAGGATTTTATGTTTGAGGACTATTTCCTAAAACGGAAAAAACGGCACGAAGAACATGCCGTTTTAAAATACTAATTTAAGGGCATCTTTACTTACTCTTTCAGGGCAGAAGCCGGAGCATTTCCAAGCAATCGGATTTCATTGACCACTATCTCCGTAATGTATCTTTTTATACCTCCTTTATCTGTGTAATTACGGTTACTCAGCCTCCCTTCTACTGCGACTTCATTGCCTTTATGCAGATACTGTTCCGCAATGGCGGCCTGTCCGTTCCAGGCTACAATATTGTGCCAGCAGGTATTGGTAACTTTGCTGCCTTTGGCATCTTTGAACATTTCGTTCGTAGCAATGGAAAAATGCGCTACTTTTTTGTCTTTACCGATGGCACGGATTTCAGGATCCATACCGAGTCTTCCGATGAGCCTTACGCTGTTGATGATGTTGTTCATGACTTAAAGTTTTAATTGGTAAATTGATAAATTGTCTGACGCTAAACGTGCAATCTTTCACTTTTTAATTCGTATTTGCTTCCCACTTTGGTGCACCTTGTTGGAAGTGTTGATGCAAAGATATAGTCGTGAAAAAGCGATAGCCGGTATTTAACCATTTACTTACGAATATAAACGGGTATAAGCGTGTTTAAACGTTTATAAATGAACTGGGAATGACATAAGGTATTGAAGTTCAACCCTTCATACAATACATGCTGATTCAAGATAATTCCGGGTTATTTTTAAAGAAATGCCGGAGTTAAAATACTGGTGTCAACGCACATAATTTTGCCGTTTAAAAGGAACTTTGTATATTCATCCTCCTATTTCATAACCATCAAAAACAGGTGTTAAATATGGAGACTCGGGTATGCTTAGAATGTGGCTCAAAAGTGCGGGGGCGCACTGACAAGAAATTCTGCAATGATCAATGCCGGAACGCCTATCATAACAGGCTGAAGAATGACAAAGCTTTTGCCGTCAAAAAAATAAATCATATTCTGCGCCGCAACAGGCAAATCATGCTCCACCTCATACCCGAAGAAAAAGGAAAAACCACCCTCCTTCGTGATAAGTTAATAGCTGAAGGCTTTAATTTCAATTATCATACCCACATTTATACTACGAAAAAAGGACACAGTTATATCTTTTGTTACGAATATGGCTATCTGCCTCTGGAGAATGATCTGATCATGCTGGTGAAAAGAGAGGAAGACGGAGGAAGGAAGCAGCAGGAGGCAGTAGCAGAAAGCAGCGGCAGTAAGCTGGTAGTTAGCAGCAATGGCCGTAAATAGTAAGTGGTAAATGGTGATCAATCGCATAGCGAATTCGGATGATAGCTGTCAATGATCAGGTTGGGGAATTATAGTAACCCAGGGGAAGTCAAAGAATGATTTTCACTATGCTGTTTGATCAAGAGGCACCGAAGAGGCCTTCTTTATTCAAGAACGCTATTTTTTAAAATGAGAGTATCCCACTATGGATTACCTGATTTACAAGAAAGATCCGGCCATTCAAAATATGATTTAGTCAGACAAAGAGTCACCGCGTGCGCTTTTCGCAAATTATTTTATCAATTCATTTCTTTAAGCGGCTCCAAAATAAAATAGATTCGGCAAAGCGCGCTTTTACTACTTTATCCATACTTTATCCATACTTTATCCATGCTTTATCCATGCTTTATCTTAAAAGCTGAAATGAGCCAAAACGGTCAAAACGATCCAATTCGCTCTTTTCCGGTTATTTCCGGTTGAACCGGTCATTATTGACCTTCAGATTTGGAAACGGCCCCTTCTCTGTCTTATATTTACCCCGTTGCAACCTTCACCCGGATTTCCGGATTCTTATTCACAATTTTTTTAATCCTTAAAATTTTACTCTTATGGCACAGCAAAAAGGTATTTTTAAAGTAAAGGGTATGCTTGGAGATGTATCCTTTTACCAGTCTAAAGACGGATATTTAATCCGTGAAAAGACGAGCTTAGATGGTAAGCGTATCGCAACCGATCCCGCGTTTATTCGTACCCGTGAAAACAGCGCTGAATTTTCGCGCGGCGCCAGGTCGGGCAAACTTGTCCGGAATGCCTTCAGGCATTTAATAAAAGATGCTTCGGACAGCCTGGTGGTATCGAGGCTTACGCGCATGATGATAGAATGCCTCCGTCTTGACAGCACCCATGTCCGTGGGGAACGTACCGTGTTGGAAAACATCACTTATATCAAAGGGTTTGATTTCAACAACAACGCGAAACTTAGCTCGACTCTGTATGTCCCTTACCAGGCGGCGGTTGACAAAACAACCGGGGAACTTGGTGTAAACATGGAAGCGTACCGGGCCACAGCAGCCATTCTTGCCCCGCAAGGCACTACGCATTACCAGCTTCACGTGGCGGGCGCCCTCCTAAATTTTGATGATTTAACCTTTGAGGCCAGGTTTACGGATGGAGCTGTACTTGCTTATGATCAGACCGAACAATCGGCAGGCAGCTTAAGCGTAGCTCTTACTCCCGGATCAGTGAATCCCTATATGCTGGTCATGGGAATCACCTTCTCTCAGGAAGTAAACGGGGAGCATTATGCTTTAAAGAATGGGGTGTATAACGCCTTGTCCCTGGTAGAAGTGAAGTAAGGGGAAAGATTGCCGGGGGTCTCATCTTTGATTTATGATCTATGATCTATGATTTGTGATTTTTTGATGTCCGATTTAGGATCTATGATTTATGATCTATGATTTGTGATCTCTTGATGTCTGATGTCCGATTTTGGATTTTGGATTTATGATATTTTCCAATCAATCAATCAATTCGGCACAAGTAACACAGAGGGTAAATCAATATTATAAAATAATCTGTATAGATTAATTGGTTAGACAACCCGGCAATTTTACTATCTGCAAAATTTAATTGCCTAAAGATTTCATTTATTTCCTAACTATTTAAAACTTTTGTTATGAACCTTGTACAAAGAATGCAGGCTCCAACGCCTATACTTTTCAGAATTTTACGAACAGCGGGGATCGCGCTTGCAAGCGCAGGCGCGGCTTTATTGGCTGCACCGGCCGCCTTACCCGCAGGACTACTTGCTTTAGCCGGTTATCTTACTGTTGCCGGAACTGTCATGACGGCCGTCAGCCAGGCAACGGTGGAAACGCCCAAAATACCTCAAGAGCCGATTGTCCAGGAACCGGTTAAAAAGGTTAAATCAACTAAAAAAGTTGTTGATAATGTTTAGCAGCCGGAATACCCAGGCAGGGATTACCGGAGGCACCTTACTCAGCCTTCTTCCGATAATCTCATCGGAGGAACTTGCCAAAGCTTTGATTCTTGCAGCTTTGGGAACAGCCGTCAGCTTTGGTGTATCGCTGATATTACAATGGCTGATAAAACCCAAGGGAAAATCACATCGCACCTGAACCGCGATCTTGTGTTCAAGCCCTGAATGTAAAAACCCGCCCAAGTTACGAGGGCGGGTTTTTTTGTCCTTTCGATTCTTTCAGGGATAGATTTATTTTATCTCTCCCTTAAAATCTTCTTCCTGAAGTCCCGTGTAGTCGCAAAATTCCTGGAAGGTGACAAACTGATGCCGATGCTTTTTCAATTTTCTCTTAATTTTTTGCAACAGCTTTCTGCTGGCACTTTCACTTTTACCGGTAATCCATTGTACATCTTTGGTGTAGATGCATTTTCGCAAGTTTCTCATAGTGTATAGTTGAATGGTTGAATGGATACGACGTTTTATGGTTGCATTGTCTGAGTGTTTTATTGTTCGATTGTCTAAATGTTCCAAGGTTCCAAGGTTGAGTCCACTATGAAAAGTAAGTTTTATCAATTTTGCCACGAAGGCACGAAGACACCAAGTTTCACAAAGGCCGGTAAAACGGGTAATTACACTCAATGTTTTCTTTGTGACCTCATGCCTTTGTAGCATTTTTTTGACTTTTCGGAGTGGACTCAAGGTTCCAAGATTCTAATGTTGAGTACCATGAAAAGTAAACTTTATCAATTTTGCCACTCCGGAAGGTTCACAGGGCTCCTTTGGAGGAGTGGCCCTTTGGGCGAAGACACGAAGGAACCAAGCTTCACAAAGACCTGTAAGACAGGTTTACACTTAGTGTTTTCTTTGTGACCCTGAGCCTTCATGGCATTTTTTGACTTTTCGGAGTGGACACCATGTTCTAATGTTCCCAAGTTCCCATGTTTCATGGTTTCATTGGGCAGCATTAAAAGGGATTGTAAATCATGGAGATTGTCCCTGGTTTATTTTGTTTGGCTGACAGTTATGGTGCAAACTGATTTGGATAAAAATGATAACTCCAACTATTTCTTGTTGAAATTATTGTTTGGAGGATAATAAGGATAAAGAAAGAGGCGTTTAGTTACCCCATAGAGGCTGACCTCAACCACTAATGCACGAATAGCCACATCTCTTAAGGTTTGCCATCTGTGAGATAATTAAACTCATTCGTGCATTAGTGCCAAGAGTTTCTAATGAATATTACTATTTACCACGAATGCTCGAATAAATTTGACCACCACAAGATCAATTTGATATATCATTCGTGCATTCGTGGTTAATATAAACCTAAAATGCCCTAAAAGCTTATTTAAAATAAGAGGTACTTACATGCCTCTTTCTATAATTTTATATTAACGTGCTTTAAATGGATAATTGCTGACTATTGGAGAATTTTACGAGCATAAATATTGTATTTATCTATTTTACCAAATTCAAAATCAGCCATTTCACTAAGCTTTTTACGAATGCTGTTACCGTCTGAAAGTACTTCTTCTATAATCATAATCAAATGCCTTGCATTGGTTATAAAATCGTTTGCACCTTCCAGCACTTCCAGTTCCATTCCTTCCACATCAATTTTCATCAATATTTTATATTCCGGCAATATGCCTATTTCAGACAATTTTTCATCCAGAGAATACAGCTTAATACATTCTGTATTTTTTTCTGGTCTATTTACGCGATGATTAGCCCCAGGATTTTTTTCATTCAATTTAAAATGCTCAAAAGCCTGTTCCCGTCCTAATCCATGATTATAGGCTTTAACCCATTGTTCCATATTATTGAGCTTTATATTTTGCTCAATCATATTAAAACTGGCAGAAACCGGTTCAAAGGCCAAACATTGTTTGCCCTTCTTTCCCAGCCAAATGGAATATTCTCCCAAACAAGCTCCTATGTCAAGGAAATGAGTGAAGTCTTGTAGTTCTATAAACCGTTTAATTTGGATCTCATAGGCGTAATTGATATATTGAAAATCAAGGGAATACGGGCGTGTTTTAAAAATTCCCATTGACGAAGTAATGACGCCTCCTTTGGCATCTGACTTTCCTGTAAGCCTTAATTTAATGGCATGTTTCAATGAATTCCATTCTGAATGGCGAATATATTCCCAGCAATAGAGACAATAAAGTGTTACCCGGTTAAAAAAGCGTAGTATCATAATAGCTTAAAGGTGTTTTTCTAATCACTCTTTGATGTGATGTATTTTCAATGAATATTTGTACCAAATATATGGATAAAAGTAAAAAACCGTTCATTTACATCTTTTCACGTTTAGTTAGCGAAAATAAACAATTAGGCAACGTATTGACATTTGTCTTTAACTATACTCTTCATTATGCAAATGGTTAAACTAGAATCTCTGTGTATGCTGCTCTACTATGAAATCACCATCACTTTTCTCTCGGCCTTTTCCCATACCCCTGACTGTTTCCCTTTTATAAAGCGAAAAAATCCGGCATAAACCGAATAATTCATAAAGAGGATGTAATGGAATATCTTTAATATTTTAAGTCGTTTGGTCTCTCCGAATAACCTGCCCATTCCTGCCAGCAGATAAAAAGCCAATTGTGCCATGAGCATTATTTTATAAAACCTTCCTGCTCCCGATGCTACTAACAGGATATTGGCCAATAGTAATAATGGCAGGCTGAGGGGGGTGAGTGTCCATCTCAAAAAGCGGTGAGACACAAACTGGAAGAACAACACGGGATGCCTGAATACATTGAATATTTCTTTCAGCATGACCATGGATTGAAACCCCCCCGCCGAAATACGGACTTTGCGTTTTTTCTCCTCTTCCAGCGAAGCGGAAGACAGCTCACAGGCGTAAGCATGCGGCTCATAAGCGATACGATAGCCTTTCAGGTTAATACGTGTGGAAATCACAAAATCATCCAGGATCACATTTTCAGGCATGGGCGCCCATAAGGTGGTACGGATAGAAAACAATTCACCGGCAGCGCCCGTCACAGTATATAAGGAGGCATCTAATCTTTTCAGCAGGGATTCATATTTCCAATATAGCCCTTCTCCTGCTGCCGGCGCCGTATCATTTTCCCCGGATAAGACTTTTTTTTCTCCTGCCACACCACCCGTTTTTGGGGACCGGTAATGTGCCGCTATCTTCCTGATCGCGGAGCGGTTCAGCATCGTATTGGCATCACAAAAGATGGTTATGGGCGTACTGACGTATTGCATGGCACGGTTTAAAGCGGCTGTTTTACCTTTTCTTTCCGGCGAGTCTAACAGGTAAATTTGCGGATAACGCCTGACAACATCTGCTGTCCCATCGGTAGAGCCATCTGTAATAAAGAGAAAGGAGAGCTTATCCTTAGGGTAATTCAATTGAAGGCAATTGGCGATCTTTTCTTCGATGACCGCTTCTTCATTATAGGCGGCAATGACGAGGGTGACTTCAGGGAAATCCGGTTGTCCGTTGTGGGTTGTCCGTTGTGTCACCCTGAGCGAAGTCGAAGGGTTGTTTGTTGTCGGTTTTGTGCTGCCATATTTCCCGGATTCTGCATAAAAAGTATGAAGCCGGATGATTATATGTTTCATTCCGGAGATAAGCGCTAATAAAATACCATATCCGATGTAATTGTAAAAGATTATTCCGAGGCAAATCCAGAAAATATAGTGAAGGACATATATCATGGTTTAATTCTTTAGGATAAATGTTGGTCAAAAATAAGGTGCCTGGATATCATTATAAACCCGGTTTTCGTTAACGGGATATTTTAACAAGTAAGGGTTGCATTTGAGTGTATGAATGCATCTCGACTACGCTCGATGACCATATCTCGACTACGCTCGATGACCATATCTCGACTACGCTCGATGACCATATCTCGACTACGCTCGATGACCATATCTCGACTACGCTCGATGACCAT
>SCQV01000169.1 GCA_004299085.1 Chitinophagaceae bacterium
TCACGGGTTAAAATGTAAACAGTACATGCAATGCCACAAATAATCCAGCCCGTAATATTATTCACTCTCTTATAGCTCATAGCAGCAATTTTTAAGGTTGCGCAAAAATAGAAAAAGAAAGCCAATTAAAATCACCTGCCTCTATGACCACGTTTCTTCGCAAAAACGGCCTGATTATTTTGATGTCGCTGTTTTTACTAATTCTTCATTTAGCCGCTATTAATCCGGCCTGGGAACTTCACCGGGACGAATACTTATATCTGGCGCAGGGAAATCATTTAGCCTGGGGATATCTGGCAGTGCCGCCTACCATTGCTTTTTTCGGATTTATCTGTAAACTCTTCGGATATTCCGTATTTATCATTCGACTGTTTCCCGCGTTATTCGGCGCGTTGACCGTGTATATGATAGGCAGAATCGTGATTGAAATGAAAGGCGGATTATTCGCACAATTTATAGCCTGTCTGTCTTATATAACCGCAGGTTATTTGCGTTTGAACTTATTGTTTCAGCCCAATTCAATGGATGTTTTGTATTTCACCATCTGTGTATATTTTACGGTGAGATATATTCATACCTCATCCAGCCGGTATATTATTTATTGCGGAATATTGATTGGGCTGGGTCTATTGAATAAATATACGATGGCGCTTTTCCCTATCGGCATGTTGATTGGCTTATTATTAACGCCTCACAGGAAATTATTTAAAGAGAAGAAATTATATGTCGCCCTATTAATTGCATTTATCATTTTTCTGCCCAATTTATTATGGGAATATTTTCATCATTTCCCGATTTTGATCCAAGTGCATACTTTACAAGGACAACAATTAAAACATTTGGATACTGCTACCTTTATAAAAGGACAATTAGTGAATTGCTTCCCATCCTTATTTGTTTGGGTGGCCGGATTAATATTTTATTTGTTCGCGAAAAGCGGAAAACCATACCGGATTTTCGGTTGGATATATCTAACTATAATAGTCGTTTTAGTTCTTTCCAATGGTAAAGATTATTATGCTTTGGGAGCTTACCCGATGTTAATGGCCAGCGGTGGAGTTTTCCTGGAAAAATTAACTCATAAAATCATATTAAAATGGAGCGTGCGCCCCATCATGACGGCAGTAATGTTATGGCTGGCAATACCGATGTTATTGATATGCATTCCCATATTTTCCCCCGCGAAAATGGCAAAATATTGTGCTAAATATAAATCTCTTGGTGTGCTCAGATGGGAAGACGGGCAAAACCATGCCTTACCGATGGATTTTGCCGATATGCTGGGATGGAAAGAAATGACTAATAAAGTAGTGGATGCTTATAATTCTTTAGATGCTGCCCAGAAAGCCCATACCATTATTTTTTGCGACAATTATGGAGAGGCAGGTGCAGTATCCTTCTATGGACGAAAAGATTCACTGCCGCCTGTTCAATGTAAAGAAGCAAGCTTTATATTTTGGAACCCGATGAGTCAGCGATTTGATAATGTGATAGTAGTAACTAATGACACCTCTGACCTTCACAAGCCTTTACTGACTGAAAATTTTAAGCAGGTAACAGAAGTAGGTTCAATTACAGATACTTTAGCGCGAGAGCAGGGAACTATAATACTGCTATGTAAAGGAGCTAATGAAGCCATTATCAATTTTATTAATACAAGACAACAGGAATTGAGAAGCAAATATTGAGTGAGTTAATACGGTTTAGTTAACTCAATTTTGCACTCGTTATTTTCTTGTATCGGCAGCAAGAAAGTCTCCTATGAACTAATGGGTTGAAAGAGATCGCTCATTGGAACGAAATCGAGGAAACAGATTGTTGAATAAGAGTCATTTGAACTATAATATTAATAGTAACTACACAGCAACCCTTTGGGCTATAATATAGAAGGTAAAGCCCAGACAAATAAAGCGATAAAGAAGAGGAACAATTATCCTGGAGCAAAGCTTGCGATTCTTGCAAGTTCCTCATGAACATTTTTGTGCTGTTTAATCGTCGTATCTATGAT
>SCQV01000170.1 GCA_004299085.1 Chitinophagaceae bacterium
ACGTTCCAATAACTGAAGTCCCAGATAAGCGGCTCCCAAATCGCCGGTAACACATAAAAGATCTCCTTTTTTAGCAGTGCTTCTCAATACATAATTATCCGGTGTTACCTCGCCAATAGCGGTACCGCTGAGGATTAAACCCGATAAGGAAGAGGTAGTATCTCCACCCACCAGATCAACTGCATATTTCTCGCAGGCAAGATAAATGCCTTCGTAAATCTCATTCACTGATTCTACTGAAAAACGATTGGAAATACCAATGCCGATCAGGAACTGATCAGGCTGTGCATTCATAGCATATACATCGGAAAGATTAACAATAACGGATTTATATCCCAGATGCTTTAAAGGCATATAAGCCAGATCAAAGTGAATACCTTCTACTAAAAGGTCCGTTGTAACCACAATTTGTTTTCCGAAATGATCAAGCACAGCCGCATCATCGCCCACACCGACAATAGTTCCCGCGTTCTGCAGCTCAATATTCTTAGTCAGGAAATCTATTAAGCCAAACTCGCCCAATGAATTTATTTCTGTTCTTTGATTAGCCATATTTATCTTTTCAGATTATAGATTTCATTTTTCTTTTGCTATTTGCCTCACTGTTTGGAGAATAAGCTAATAAGGTTATTGAATGTATGGTTAATTTTAACTACTAAGGTTATAAAGTATATAATTTTTTGCGACTGGTTGCTATTAAAAACCTTAGTGGGCTTAAACCTTAGTAGTACTCTCTAATTTGGGCTTAGCATAGACTTTATTACCTTATTAAATTTCTACAACAACAGTTTTACTTTCCACAATCCTGACAAAAAATTTTTATCTTTCTCCGTTCACTGCTTTCAACAAATCTTTATGAATGAATCCATTAGTTGCTATTAATTTTCTCTGATAAGGAGAATAAACGTCACCTTTAAAATCAGTCACTTTTCCGCCCGCTTCTTCCACGATCAAAAAACCTGCAGCGGCATCCCATGCGTTCAGGTTATGTTCCCAGAAACCATCGAATCTTCCACAGGCAACCCAGCAAAGGTCTATGGCGGCAGATCCCATTCTTCTCACCGGCGAACCTTGCTTTACAAAATAAGAGAATATTTCCATCGGATCATTTTTCATGTCTTCCCACTGATAGGGAAAGCCGGTCACTAAAAAAGCACTTTCAATATTTTTATTTTCCGAAACGAAAATCTTTTTATCGTTCAAGGTAGCGCCTTTACCTTTTTCTGCAAAGTAAAATTCGTTCATAAATGGATTATATACGGCGCCCATTATGATGCTGCCCTCCTTTTCCACACCAATAGACACACAACATACGGGAACACCATGTGCATAATTAACGGTCCCGTCAATGGGATCTACGATCCATTTATAGGCGGAATTACCTGCCAGCTCACCGGCTTCTTCACTCAGGATATCGTGATCGGGGAATTGTGCGCGGATATCCTTAACTATGGCAGCTTCTGAAAGCTTATCCACTTCTGTAACTAAATCATTAATAGAGCTTTTGCTGCTGATCTTATAAGCGCCATTAAAATGTTGCTGCATGATGTTCCCTGCATCCCTTGCTGCTCTGAGGAGCGTTTCTTTTATCATGGCGCAAAGATA
>SCQV01000171.1 GCA_004299085.1 Chitinophagaceae bacterium
ATAGGAGGGTTTTCTCAATTAGGGGAATAGTCAATCAGGATACTGGAATCTACCATTCGTTTTTTATCCGTCATGCTGTAATACTTTTCCGGTTTTCTTCTATTATTTCTAATAACTATCCGCCTTAATACAGGAACGATAATTTGGAACGCAGACTTGTCTGCGGCAGGCAGGTTTTCATGATTTTTTATGATCGCTGCCGAAGGCGAATCATATTTTACACGTGATTTGGCCAAATATGATTGATAATCCGCGACTATCTTTAGATCATAACAATCTGCGCCTGCATAGGCAGGTTCCATTCTTTTAACCTGCACATAAACTGATAATCATTGTAATTTCCGAACGTTCCATTTATCCTTTGTATAAAAGTCAGCCATGTAGTAATTTTACATTTTTTAACAGAAAAATCCATTTCATCATCATGACTCCTGCAAAATTAGAAGGCCTGGAAAAGCAGTTAGAAGGAAAGTTGCATTTTGACACAGTCATGCGGACCCTTTATGCCACGGACGCTTCGGCATACCGTGAATTGCCATTAGCAGTAGCAATCCCCAAAACGGAAGAGGATATTAAAAAGCTCATAGCCTTTGCCCGTGCGGAAAATGTTTCTTTGATACCACGAACTGCCGGAACTTCACTCGCCGGACAGGTCGTTGGCAATGGTATTGTGGTGGACGTTTCTAAAGAATTTACGCACATCATAGAAGTCAGTCAAGAAGAGCATTGGGTTCGTGTGCAGCCCGGCGTCATTCGCGATGAGCTGAATATGTTTTTAAAGCCTTATGGGTTTTTATTCGGGCCCGAAACTTCCACTGCCAACCGCGCCATGATGGGCGGCATGGTGGGAAATAATTCCTGTGGCTCCAATTCAGTGGTTTATGGAAGCACGCGCGAACATTTGTTAGAAGTGAAAGCCTTGCTCAGCGATGGTTCTGAAGTTGTTTTTCATTCTTTGAATGATGAAGAATTTAAAGCTAAATGCCAGAGCAGTAATCAACTGGAGGCATCGCTTTATCAGAAGATTAATGAGATATTAAGCGATACTAAGAATCAGGAAATGATTGTGCAGGAATTTCCCAATCCGACAATTCATCGCCGCAACACCGGATATGCCTTGGATATGCTTGCGCGACTTTCTCCTTTTACGGAAGGCGGTGAGCCGTTCAACTTCTGTAAATTAATTGCAGGTTCGGAAGGAACGCTCACGTTCATCACGGAGATAAAATTAAATATTGTTCCGCTTCCGCCTAAGGAAGACGGATTGCTTTGCATTCATTTTAATACGGTGGATGAAGCCCTGCGCGCCAATGTCATTGCCATGCAGCATCATCCTTCTGCCAGCGAACTGATTGACCATTATGTGCTTGATTGTACCAAAAATAATATTGAGCAAAGAGAAAACCGTTTCTTCGTACAGGGCGAACCCGGCGCTATTCTGGTAGTGGAATTTAGAAGTGATGATAAAGAAGAAGTAAAATCAAAAGCGGCAGCCTTAGAAACAGCATTGAAAGCAGAAAACTTAGGGTATTATTTTCCACTTCTTTTCGGTGAAGAGTCAAAAAGGATATGGTCATTGCGAAAAGCGGGACTGGGATTGCTGGGGAATATGCCCGGCGATGCAAAACCCGCACCGGTCATTGAAGATACTGCGGTTACCGTGGAAGATTTGCCGGCTTATATTCGCGAGTTCAATGAAATATTAAAGAAATATAATCTTTATTGCGTGCATTATGCGCATGCCGGTTCAGGAGAATTACATCTTCGTCCCATTCTTGATTTGAAAACCAAAGAAGGCAATCAATTATATCGGACCATTGCAGAGGAAATTGCCACCTTGGTAAAAAAATATAAGGGTTCCCTGAGTGGCGAACATGGTGATGGAAGACTACGCGGAGAATTTATCCGCCAGATGGTAGGCGACCATAATTATGAATTGCTGAAACAAATTAAGCATACCTGGGATCCGCAAAATGTTTTTAATCCGGGAAAAATTGTGGATGCGCCTCCCATGCACACCATGCTTCGCTATGAGCCGGATCAGAAAACTCCTGAGTTCAACACGTATCTCCGTTTTGGAGAAATCAATATTCTGCAACATGCGGAACAATGCAACGGTACGGGCGAGTGCAGAAAAACTCATCTCAGCGGCGGCACGATGTGCCCCAGCTATATGGCCACCAAGAATGAAAAAGATACCACCCGCGCCAGGGCCAATGTGTTGCGTGAATTTCTTACTCATTCCGATAAAGTCAATCCTTTTGACCACAAAGAGATTTATGAAGTGTATGATTTATGCCTGGGTTGTAAAGGTTGTAAATCAGAATGTCCTTCCAATGTGGATGTTGCCAAATTGAAAATGGAATTTCTGCAGCATTGGTACGATGTGCACGGCGTTCCTTTCCGCTCGAAAATGATTGGCCATTTCGCCATGCATACCGCAAGAGCAGTCCATTTCCGTGGACTGTATAATTTCGTGGTAAAAAATCCGGTTACGTCCCTCATTTTTAAGAAAATAGTTGGCTTTGCTCCCCATCGGTCTTTGCCTGCCATTTATAAAGTAACGCTGCGTCAATGGATGAAAAATCATAAAAATGAAGGTTCTGCTGTGAATAAAAACGGTAGGCGTGTGTATCTTTTTTGTGATGAATTTACCAATTATAACGATACAGAAATAGGCATTAAAGCGATTTTGTTACTGGAAGGATTGGGCTATGAAGTCATTCTGCCTGAACATAAGCAGAGTGCCCGTGCTTTGATGTCAAAAGGAATGTTGAAAGAAGCCAAAGTGATTGCCGAGAAAAATATTCACGCATTAAAAGAAATTATCAGCGAAGAAACTCCTTTAATCGGCATTGAGCCTTCTGCCATTCTATCTTTCCGCGATGAGTATCCGGATTTGGTGGATAAATCCATGGAAGAAGATGCACGGAAATTAGCTAAAAATGCCCTGTTGTTCAGCGAATTCATCGCCAAAGAGATGGGCGCCGGACGCATCAGAAAGAATCAATTTACAAAGGAAGCAAAGGAAGTTAAAATACAAGGCCATTGCCAGCAAAGGGCCTTGACTCCCATCGCTTTAACTCATAGGATCCTTTCCCTGCCTGAAAACTATAAAGTCCGCGTGATTCCTTCCGGTTGTTGTGGCATGGCCGGTTCTTTCGGATATGAAAAAGAGCATTTTGATTTAAGCATGAAAGTCGGCGAGTTGGTATTATTCCCCACGCTGCGTAAGACAGCAGAGGATGTCATCATTGCCGCTCCGGGGACCAGTTGCCGCCATCAGATCAAGGACGGAGTACATCGTAAGGCGTTCCATCCTGCAGAAATTCTTTACGATGCTTTGGTCAAATAAAAAAGGCCGCCCGCTCATTTTTCTGTACCTTTGCACCCTCAAAAGAAAAAAGTGTTATAATAACGGGTTTACTGTGAAAAGTTGAAATTGCCACAAAGGTATAAAGTCACGAGGGATGCCCCAGGCTAAATTTATAAATTCTCAATGTTTTGGATGCCCGGTGTCTTTGGGTTCTGATAGCAAAGAAGCGTTTAAATACTTTTCGCAGCAGATTCAATAAAAGAAGATGATTATCTGCCATTATGCAGGATAAAAAATGAAGCGCGGATTATCAATCATATTTGTGCATGGAAGTTGAAAAAATATGATTCACCATCGGCAGCGATCATAAAAAATCATAAAAATCTGCGTTCTGTTAATATAAGCAGATAGCCAATTAAAAACGTAAAAAGGACATCTTAAACCGGATTTCATGGGTAAAATGGATAAAAGCAGTACGCTGGGCTTCATTCTGCTGGGCGTTCTGCTGTTAGGCTATATGTACTTCAACCAGCGCTCTGAAAGTGCTTACATGAAAGCAAAAAAAGCGCGTGAAGATTCCATTGCCTTAGTGCAAAAGCATATAGCTGATTCCCTTGGGGTGTCCGTAAAAGCGGGTGCTGATACCACCGGGCAAAAAACGGCTGCTGCCATTCCTGCAGCACAGGATTCCACTCAAAATGCAGCACAAAATGGCGTCTTTGCCGCTGAAGCTTCCGGAGAAGGCCAACTGACGACTATTCAAACGGATTTATTTAAAATTACTTTTAATTCCAAAGGCGCCCGGCCGCAAATCGTTCAGCTTTTAAAATATAAAGCTTACAACGGTGATCCGCTGATGTTGCAAAACTCAAATTATAATAACCTGGGATTGCAATTTCTGACAACGGATCACAAGCTGATCAATACCGCCGACTTGAATTTTACGCTGATAAAAAATGACTTGTTGCCGGACAGTTCGCGCGAGGTTCAATACCGTTTGTATGCAGGTGATAAGCAAAAATATCTGCAATATACCTATACGATTCACCCTCAAAAATACATGCTGGATTTCGATATTGCCGCGGTGGGTATGCAGGGGATAATCAATCCGTCCGATACCAGCATTTCCTTACTTTGGTATAGTCAGGCCGACCGCCAGGAAGCGGATTTGGAATATGCCAAGCGATTCACGCAGATTTATTACGGCGTGAATAATGACGAATTGGATTATTGGACAATACAAAGCCATCCTAATAAAACAGTGGATCAACCCATTCAATGGCTGAGCTTTAAGCAACAATTCTTCAATCAGGCATTTATAGCACAGAAAAACTTTTCCGGCATTTCTTATGAAAGCCAGGTTCCTAAAGATACCAGCGCACCTTATATTGCACAGACCAATGTAAAATTCGGAATACCTTATTCCCCGACTGCAGATTTTTCATTCCCGATGCGCATTTATTATGGGCCTAATGATTATTATATTCTGAGAGCCTATCACATCGGATTGGAAAATGTAATTCCTTTGGGTTATGGTATTTATGCTTTCGCCAAATACATCAACAAATGGTTGTTTTTACCCATCTTCGTTTCCCTCGGAAAATTATTTAACGGCAAATGGGGCATTGTCATCATCTTCATGACGGTGGTTATCCGGTTGCTAATAGCGCCTTTGACTTACAAAAGTTATGTTTCCCAGGCAAAAATGAAAGTGCTGAAGCCCGAATTAGATGAGCTGAAAAAGAAATTCAAAGGTGATCAGCAAAAGTTAGGTGTGGAGCAAATGAAGCTATACCGGCAGGTAGGTGTGAGCCCGCTCGGCGGATGCTTGCCGATGGCTTTGCAATTACCCATTTTCGCAGGATTATACTGTCTGTTTGAAAGCTGTATTCAGGTTCGTGGACAATCTTTCTTATGGATTCATGATTTAAGTACGTATGACTCCATTGCGCGTCTGCCATTCACTATTCCTTTTTATGGAAATCACGTGAGCTTGTTAACGCTTCTAATGACCATTACCAGTCTGATATTGGCACTTTTCAACAAGAACATGACTTCGGCAGCGGCCGGGCAGGACAATCCAATGATCAAATATATGCCCTATGCAATGCCGATCTTTTTCCTGGCATTTTTCAACCAGATGGCGGCAGCATTGACCTTATATTATTTTATTTCAAACCTGATTACCATCATTATCCAGTTTGTCATCATGCATTACATCATTGACGAGAAGAAATTACATGTGCAAATGCAGGAAGCCAAGAAGAAAGCTCCGCAAAAGAGCAAGCTGATGCAACGGATAGAACAGGCCCAGAAGCAGCAACAATCAGTGGCTCAGCAGAGAGGGAGAAGATGATAGCATTTGCTTCTTTGTAAAATACGGATACATTAGAACGGTCAGGGCCACAATCTTCTGAAATTATCATTCTATCTATCAGTGTATGAGCTTATCCTTTTTTAAAAATAAATCATCTTTTTTAACTGTAGCTGACTTCTCTTTTCTTGAAACCGACTTGCATTCTCATCTTATTCCAGGTATTGATGACGGTTCTCCCGATATGGAAACCTCTCTCAGCCTGATAGCTTCTTTGCACAATTTGGGGTATAAAAAAATCATCACTACGCCTCATATTATGCAGGAAAGGTATCGGAATAATCCGGAAATCATTTCTCAAGGTTGCCTGAAAGTACAGCAGGAGCTGAAAGCACATGATATAGCAGTTGATTTCCGTGCGGCAGCCGAACACTTGTTAGACCCGGGTCTTTTGGAAAGGATTGAAAGAGACGAACCTTTGTTAACCCTTTCAGGAAAAAAGCTGTTGATAGAATTTTCATTCCTTGCTCCCCCTGTTCAGTTGCATCATTTATTATATCAAATTCAGATGAAAGGATATGAATTGGTGGTTGCACATCCTGAGCGATATAAGTATTTTCATGATAAACCGGAGAAATATCAGGAATTGATAGACGTGGGCTGTGAATTGCAGATGAATTTACTTTCACTGGCGGGTCATTATGGCAAAGGCATCAAAAAGGCTGCCTTAAAATTATTGGAAAATCAATATGTTTCTTATTTAGGAACCGATCTGCATCATCAAAGGCACATAGAAGAATTACATCAACTGCTGAAAGATTACCATGTGATGAAAAGACTGGAAGAATATCCCTGGAAAAATAAGCTGCTGTAAAGCGAAATGCTAAAGCAGACTGTAATAGTTAGTTAGCCGGGAATTCGTGCATTCGTGGTTATTTTAAGTTGTATTATGCACTTCTTTTTATAAAAAAACCCTGCTGTAGCAAGGTTCTTAATTAGTGTACCGCGTACGAGAGTCGAACTCGTCCTTCCTCCGTGAAAGAGAGGCGTCTTAACCGATTGACCAACGCGGCAGTGCTTAATTGGGTGCGCAAAGGTAAGCTCATGTCGGATATTTCCCAAATTAAAAATCCTCTCTTTGCATTTTCTGTGATAAAGAGTTACCTTTGCACTCCGATTTAATTCACAGAAAAATACTTAATAACAATGGAAAATCTGAAAATTGCCATCAATGGCTTCGGACGTATTGGAAGGCTTTCCTTCCGGGCTTTGCAAAATAAAAAAGGCGTACAAGTCGTTGCCATCAATGATTTGACAGATACGGCCACTTTAGCACATTTATTGAAACATGATTCTGCTCACGGTAAATTCAACGGAGAAGTTTCTCATGATGAAAACAATATTATTGTGAATGGGTATCCGATTAAGGTTTTGAAAGAAAAAGATCCTTCTCAGTTGCCCTGGAAGGCACTTAAGGTGGACGTAGTATTAGAAGCCACCGGATTATTTACAGAGAAGGAAAAAGCTTCCCTTCACCTGAAAGCGGGCGCTAAAAAAGTGGTTATCTCTGCTCCTGCGAAAGGCGGCGTTAAGACAATCGTTCTTGGCGTCAATGAAGACCATCTTACACCGGAAGATTCTATCGTTTCCAATGCCTCCTGCACCACGAACTGTTTGGCACCCATGGTAAAAGTTATGGACGATGCATTTGGAGTAGAATCCGGATTGATGACTACTGTGCATGCTTATACGCAGGATCAGCGTTTGCATGATGCGCCGCACAAAGACCTGCGGAGGGCAAGAGCAGCCGCTATCAATATTATACCAACCACTACCGGTGCAGCAAAAGCTGTAGGAGAAGTTTTACCTCATCTGAAAGGAAAATTAACCGGTATCGCTTACCGCGTTCCGGTAATCACAGGTTCCATCACTGACTTTACCATTCAACTGAAGCAAGCTGTCAGCAAAGATGAAATTAATGCCGCGGTGAAGAAAGCAGCCGAAGGTAAGATGAAAGGTATTTTACAATATTCCGAAGATCCTTTGGTTTCTACTGATATTATTTCTAATCCTCATTCCTGTATTTTTGATGCAGAAATGACAACGGTGAATGGTGAAAGAAGCACTTTGGTTAAAGTAGTTGGCTGGTATGATAACGAAAGTGGTTATTCCAACCGGATTGCTGACCTCTTGGAAAAAATTGGGAAATTGGCCACTGCCGAAGTAGTAGCTTAAGAATAATTCATATTTTTTTGTTAAAGAACTTTCGGAGTAACCTATTCTTCGAAAGTTCTTTCTGCTATATATCAGCGATGTCCTTTTCATGGCAAAACCATGAAACATGAGGACATCGAAACGTAGAACTATCAAATAACCATTCAATGCCCGATTTTAATTCTTTCAACTTTGCCGGACACAAGGTGCTTGTCAGAGTGGACTTCAATGTGCCTTTAGATGCAAATTTTAATATTACTGATGACACAAGGATGCGGGCTGCCGTTCCCACCATTCAAAAAATAAGAAAAGACGGCGGAAGTGTTATCCTGATGTCTCACCTGGGAAGGCCAAAAACAGGTCCTGAAGATAAGTTTTCTCTCCATCATTTGATTCCCCATTTGTCTAAGTTATTAGGATGCCAGGTAAAGTTTGCCGATGATTGCATCGGCGAACCTGCCGTGTCTGCATCATCTTCTTTAAAACCCGGCGACGTCTTATTGCTGGAGAATTTGCGTTTTCATCCTGAAGAAACAAAAGGGACTGAAGGTTTTGCCAAACAATTATCTTCGTTAGGTGATGTGTATGTCAATGATGCTTTCGGAACGGCACACCGTGCTCATGCTTCAACTGCCGTTATAGCACAATTTTATCCGGCGGACAGGAAAATGTTTGGCTTATTGATGGATGTGGAGATTAAGAATGCCAACAAGGTGCTTCATCAGGCTGAAAAGCCTTTTACCGCTATTCTCGGCGGTGCCAAAGTATCGGATAAAATACTCATCATTGAGAATTTGATGGACCGTGTCCAGTATCTCATCATTGGTGGAGGCATGACCTATACTTTTTTAAAGGCCCAGGGAAAAGAAATCGGCGCTTCACTCTGTGAAGAGGATAAATTGGATGTGGCAAAAGAGATTCTTGAAAAAGCGGCAAAGAAAAATATGCAGATTTTATTACCTGTTGATTCTGTCATAGCCGACAAGTTTGCCGCGGATGCTCAAACAAAGCTGGTGGACAATGACCAAATTCCTTCGGGGTGGATGGGACTGGATATAGGTGAAAAAGCTATCGCTGAGTTCAGCAAGGTTATTTTAGCATCTAAAACCATCTTGTGGAATGGGCCTATGGGTGTTTTTGAAATGAAACCTTTTCAGAAGGGCACTAAATCCATTGCGGAAGCGGTAGCACAAGCCACTAAAGCAGGCGCTTTTTCCCTTGTAGGTGGCGGAGATTCTGTGGCAGCCATCAATCAATTCGGCATGGAGAAAGAAGTCAGTTATGTTTCCACCGGTGGTGGCGCCATGCTCGAATATTTTGAAGGGAAAGAATTACCCGGGATTGCGGCGATTAATCAATAGATTGTATGGTGGTTTGGGGTTATAATTAGCACCAAGGGAAAAAGACGCGAGCCCGGCTCTTATCCTTTATGTGCGTGATGTTTTTTCTTGCCTTGTGGTAAAGGCGCAGCAGCGGGATAATCTGCATCGGCGAGCTGACGGTTGTTTTCCATCAGCAACTCTACGGATTCGTTCAAGATAGTATTCTTTTTATCTTTAAAAACCACCATTTTATCCGGAGGCAAACGCAAATCATACGTGCCGGAAGAACCGGCCAGTAAATTATCAAAGCCCGGATTGAGCTTGTTAAGTTCGGTAATGCTCATGGAAAGGAATTTGGCAATTACCGGAAGGCTGTATTTTCCGGAAATCTGCAAAACGGCTAAATTATTGGTATTGACGAAGGATGTATTGTCGGAAGAAGGAGTAAAATCATTTCCGAAAAGGGTACTTTTATCCACGCCAAAAAAGCTCGCAAAGCGGTCTAAGATATAAGCAGTTGCTAAAAATTTCATCACATGCCTTTGAGACTCCTGGGGAAGATATTGTTTCAAATCCCAGAAATTGGTGCTTCCACTCTGGTCAATAGCCTTCATTACACCACCTGGTCCGCAATTGTAAGCGGCTATCACCAGCAGCCAATTATCAAACTGATTATAAAGATCGGTGAGATATTTTGCAGCCGCAATGGTAGATTTATAAAGATCCCGCCTTTCGTCGCGGTGATGATTGACTTCCAGTCCAAGGATCCTGGCCGTGCCTGCCATTAACTGCCATGTACCCACAGCCCCTGCCCTCGAACGTGCACTTGTATTTAACCCTGATTCTATAACAGCCAGATATTTAAGCTGTTGCGGAATCCCGAACTGATCGAACACCCTATCAATAATATTAAAATACGGGCTGCTTTTAGATTGAACATCCTGGAGTACGCGTGTGTTATCTTCGTAATAATTTTTAATAAACCCCAAAAGATAGTTGTTCAGATTCCCGGTAACAAAATTGCCGTTACTCATGGAAGGCTGAAGACTATTATAATCAGAAGTACCGGAAGAATTATTACTAACACTTAGTAATACGGGAGAAAGCTCAATTACGGAAGAATCTGTTTTTTTATGGGTAGTTAGCGTGTCTTTAGACAAATCATTAACTGCAATTGCTTTTATTTCCGGATATCCTGCCTGTTTCTTTTGAGCCATAGCAAGGTGACCCTCACCTAAGGAAAGTCCTGCAATGCTAAGGAACCACACCAATTTTTGCATCGAAGTACAGCTTTAGAACCCGTAAAAAGCCACCTAATCCATTCTATCACAGCTTGTTACACCAAAGGATGCCACTAGTAGCAGGGGGTGCACGGGCAAAGGTAATTAAATAATTTTTTAACCTGAATAGACTTTTTCAGTGCTATTCATTGAAATTCAATACTGGGTTAAACCCAGAGAATTGAAAAACTGGAAGTAAAGGCAAGAATTGTGCCAAGAGCAGGCACTATAGCAATAAAACCTCAGAAGATTAAATGATGAAGGAATATACATTACCTGTAACCTTCGCAGGAATATTTTGAAAAGCCGGGAAAAGAAAATCAGGAATGAGCCTGTTCTTGGCTGGCGGTAGCAGCGGTGGAATTGGAAGAAGGCTTTCTCTCCTCCTTCATACCGTCTTCAATCTCCTTTTTCACGTTATCTTTTGCGTCGTTGAATTCCCGGATGCCGCGGCCTAAGCCTCTCATCAGCTCGGGAATCTTTTTGCCACCAAACAATAACAGAAAAACCGCAATAATGATGATCCATTCGAAGCCATTCGGCAAGTCAAATAAAAATACCGATTTTAACAATGCTGGTGCCATGATTGAAAGTATTTAAATAATTAATGTCTTTTTTGAATAAGAAACAAAGATACACATAAATCAAACAAAGCAATATTTTATCTGCTTTTTTACAGGTTTTTATATTCATTTAACAAAAAAAACGGAAACCGGGTTTAACCGGCTTCCGTTAACCTGAAAAACTTCACCTGTACTAAAAAACTTTAAATTCTTTTTTCACGAATCCTGGCAGATTTCCCGGCGCGTTCTCTGAGATAATACAATTTGGCACGCCTTACCCTGCCGGATTTATGTACTGTAATGGAATCAATGTTGGGCGAATATAAGGGGAAAAGCCTTTCCACGCCGACACCATCCGATATTTTTCTGACGGTAAAGGTAGCCGTGAAGCCTCTGCCCTGGCGCTTAATTACATCTCCCTTAAAGGATTGTATCCGCTCTTTATTCCCTTCAATAATTTTATAATTGACCGTAATATTGTCTCCTGCCCTGAAAGGAGGGATCTCTTTTTTGGGATTCAGTTGGTCCTGAACAAATGCAATTGCGTCCATGGTCGTTAAATTTGGGACGGCAAAGGTAGGAAATAAAGTGAAAAGCAGAAAAATATTTCCGGCTTTATCCCAAACCTACTTCCTGATGTAATTCCGGAATTTCTATATCCAAGAACCCTTTCTTAATCAGCCAGTTACGAAAATCCTGCTGCACATTATATTCACCATGCACTAAGAAAAGCCGTTTTACTGCTTTCGGATTTTGACAGGCAAGGAACTGGCTCAGATCTAAATAATCGCCGTGAGCACTCAGGGAACGAATAGAGCCGATGTCTGCCTTTACCTGGTACTTTTCCCCGTAAATAGTGACTTCTGAAGGTTTTTCCAATAACCTGCCACCTAAAGAATGAGGATCACAGTAACCGACCATTAAAATGGTATTTCTCGGGTCGGAAATGCTGTGGGCGATATGATGCTTAACCCGGCCGGCGTCCGCCATTCCGGATGCAGAAAGAATAATACAAGGCTTTCCTTCAAAATTCAGCGCTTTCGATTCATCCACTGTTTTAATATATTTCAATCCCGGGAAAGCGAAAGGGTCGTCATCCCGCTGCATCAGCTTCAGTACCTCTTTGTTAAAACATTCCGGATGGTTTCTGGTGATATCTGTAGCTTCTATGGAGAGCGGGCTGTCAAGATAAACGGGTATGCTGTCTATTTTTCCATCCAAAGACATTTTATTGAGATTGTAAAGAAGTTCCTGCGTACGTCCTACGCTGAAGGATGGAATCACTAACTTGCCTTTCCGTTGCATACACGTTTCCTGAATATATCTTAATAACTCCGTATCAGCAGGAGCGGCATCTTTATGGAGGCTGTTTCCGTAAGTAGATTCTATCAGGATAAAATCTGCCTGGGGGAAAACCTGCGGCGAGCGCAGCAACAGATTGTTATACTGGCCGACATCCCCGCTGAATGTTAAATGAACTTCATTGCCACTGTCATTGATTTTTAAGCTCACGGCGGCGCTGCCTAAAATATGTCCGGCATCCGTATAGGTGAGTTCAACCTGCTGATGAATTTGCGTGGGCTTGTCATATTCAATTTTGTGAAACAACGTCAATGTTTTCCTGACATCCGCCTCGTCATATAGAGGTCCCGTGGCGGACTTGGGAGTATCGGGGTCTTCCCGGTCATTGTGGCGGTTTTCATATTCCTGGATATGTGCGGAATCCAATAACAATACTTCGGTGAGATCATACGTGGCCGGGGTACAATAAGCGGGCCCGCTGAATCCTTCTTTTACTAACTTAGGAATTAACCCGCAATGATCCACATGGGCATGTGATAAAATAAGTATATCCACGTCCTTGGGATCAAAGCCAAATTGTTTGTTTAACGGATAGGTTTCCTCACCCAGTCCCTGAAACATACCGCAATCAAGCAATATTTTCAGTCCGCTTTTTAAGGTGATCAAATGTTTGGAGCCTGTTACCGTACGTGCGGCGCCGTGAAATGCTATTTTCATTGTGTTGGAAGTTTCATTTGGCGTTCAAGCTAAGTATTTTTTTGGAATAATG
>SCQV01000172.1 GCA_004299085.1 Chitinophagaceae bacterium
GAATGCAGCAAATTTTAGTCATTTTTCGACAGTCTTGAATTTTCTTTGGTTCTTTCTTTGGTTCAAGCCAAAGAAAGAACAACTATATCAAGGCTACGAGCTTTAAATACCTAATTCTAAAAATTTATAATGGGCGAATTCAGAATTTCCTTATGATTATAGTTACAAATACCGGGGGTTGCAACTGAGTGGATCTTAAAAAATCCCGGAGTGAATGAGCAATAGGCTCATATTCATAAAAATAATATCGAAGAAAAAGAACACTCGTTGATTGCAAGTACCTCTATTCCCGCTTCACGTAAAGTTTGAATAATAAAAGAATGAGTCCACTATGAAAAGTACGATTTATTCATTCTGCCACTAAGGCTCTAAGTCACTAAGATTCACAAAGACTTGCATTACAGTCAGTTATGCTTTGTGCTTTCTTTGTGACCCTGACTGCCGTCAGGCAGGTTTGCGACTTTGTGGCATATTTTGACTTTTCGGAGTGGACTCAAGAATGGATATTTTCATCGGCCAATATGCCGGTCATGCAACCGAGATAATGGTTTCAATTGAAGCATCTGATTCTATATTGTTTTTATAATCCATTGATGTAAAATTAAAACAAATTATGCGAATCTTTAACGATTATCCGCTATTGTACAAAAGAATTTATAGGGAGTAGTAAAGCAAGGCTCAGATTTTGAATTGACGTATCTTTATGAACCGAAATCAAGGAAGCGCTGGCCTCGCCTTAGGCGAAGAGGGTCGAAGCTTGTCAGGCTGTCCAAAAGGATTCTCCTTCAAAGGAGTTTTGTGAACCTTTCGGAGAGCTTGTCACCCTGAGTAATTAATTTCCCGGAATACCGGGACAAGTTCTTTGAAAATGACAGGATATGAATCCAATGTTTGGTTTTCTGGCATCATAAAAAATGCTGCCTGCCCCGCCCCGGGCGTGGGTTAAGAAAATTTAACCGGATGGCGTTAAGAAATGAAATAAATGTTACGACTGCCAGGCTTTACAAAATGCTGGTAAGTCCCACATCTGCTTGGCTATATTACAGTGATTGAGCTTATTTCATTTTAGCCAGCCAGTTAAATTTTTAGCACTTTTTTATGGAGCCTTGACTTTTTGGTTCTTTTGGGTTAAGCCAAAAGAACGTTTAAAGAAATAACATTTAAGAACAAAAGTTCAATATTTAATACTATTGACTATAAAATACCTACGAAATGTGTCATTGGCAGCATGTCGAAGTGTAGTCGAAGCCTTGATTTTTCTTGATCTTTTCTGTCTCGGCTTAGACGAGATGGTTATCCCGCCCAAGGCAGGACGAAAAGTAACTCAGTACTTGGATAATAAACAAGGACATGAAAGGATGAGTGGTTGTTTTCAAAAATCGGTATGAGGTAGTATCCTGTCTATGACAAGAATTCTGTTTCGACTTATAGCACTTCGCACGATTACCGATAATCATTGACTCTTTATTTATTCACATTCAAAATAATGTTAATACTTATAACGCTTGTTCCTCTTGATTCTTCCATTTGAAGTTATCCACATATTTTGTGGAAATCTTCCATTTTAATGAATAAAAAATCTTGAAAAGAATTGCTTTTTCTGTTTATCCGCTCTTTTCTAACATTCCTGACTTTCCTTCTTCATTTTTATACCATCCTTTTATCTATTATCCCCATGATTTTTTCAAAATTTTTTTCCTCCTTTTACTTTATCCACCTCTCTGAATAACCAGGCAAAAAGCCATGTTTTACTAATAAAGAGCATGTGAATAACTTGTCAGTTGAACAGGTTTGAATATTAACATCTAATTTTGCAAGTATTATCTCTAAAAGTATTCCACAAATTCACAGGGATAATGATAATAGACTTTTTATATAATTATATTAATACATTATTACTATGACAACGCTTGCTGAGGCAAAAAAAGATTTGAGAAAAAACGGATATTTGAAGGTAGAAATTGATCCGGCTTTGGATTTGTTTGCGGAAATCAATCGTCTTAAAAAAGAAAAAAATGCCGTTTTGCTTGCTCATTATTACCAGGAACCTGATATTCAGGATGTGGCTGATTATATCGGCGACAGCCTGGGACTTTCCCAGCAGGCGGCCAAAACAAAAGCAGATATCATCGTTTTTGCCGGTGTGCATTTTATGGCTGAAACGGCTAAGATTCTCTGCCCGGAGAAAAAAGTACTTTTACCCGATTTGCATGCCGGATGTTCGCTGGCCGACAG
>SCQV01000173.1 GCA_004299085.1 Chitinophagaceae bacterium
ATTACCCATGAATTACAAAACAATTCATTTCGTATTTCAAAGGATTTTTCCCATTCATTTTTTACAATCAAACCAATTTCGGAATATACCATTTCATGATTAATAATATCGCCAAAAATACATTCCCTGTTCGCCGTACAAATCGTAATAAAATATGCCCCATCCGACGCATAATCCCACCATGGTGCCCTTGCGGAAGGCGAACGGTATTTCCCCATAAATTTTTCCATATTGCAGGTAATTATGGATGTAATATAAAACAAAAAACCCTTACCACAAATGCAGTAAGGGTTAAAAAGATATTCTACATAAATTTCTACCGGCTGTTCAATTTTGCCAGCAGTCTCAGAATTTCAATATATAACCATACGATAGTTACTGTAAGTGCAAATGCACCGTACCATTCCATATATTTCGGAGCACCGCTCATGACGCCTTTGTCAATCATATCAAAATCCAGCAAGAGGTTTAAGGCTGCTACCCCTACTACTATTAAAGAAAAGATAATGCTGAAAGTGCTTCCGTTGGTAAAATTCATCAAAGGAACGTTTACATGGAAAAGGCCCAATACCAGCGTTAACATGTAAAAAATAAATATACCTCCTGTGGCACCTACAATAATCATGGACAACTTCTTAGTTACCTTAATGATCCGGGATCTGTATAATGCCCACATGGCCACTACTACGCCGAAAGTAAGTAACACAGCCTGCATAGCTATGTATGGGTTCTTACCCGCGAAGGCTTTTGTAATAATTGCCGAGAAAGCTCCGAGAAATAAGCCTTCACATATTCCATAAGCAGGTGCCAGATATTTAGCCCATTGCATTTTGAAGCTGATGACAATAGCTAATGCCAATCCACCAAAAATGCCGATCATGATCATCGGGCCGACCGATCCCGGATTCTTTTCATACTGAAACCAGGAATAGACCGATGAACACATCATCATCAGGAAAATAAATCCAAATTTATTGAGCGTACCGCCAATAGTCATAGTTCCTTCTTCACCCGGTACAGGTGTCGCGCGCTGAAAAATCTTTTCAGACAGAGCCGGATTTCCACTTTTTTCTATCAGTGCCATAATGTGATTGTTTTAATACAAGCTACAAATTTACATGCTTTCGCAGACATGCCCGCCAAAAGCAACTTTTTTTTACAAAATACGTTTTATTTTAACTCATTGCTAACAATTTTCTAAAACATAAGAGATATATTAGGAAAATTAGGAAATTAAAATCTGTTAATGACTAACTTTGCACCATATTAACATGAATTTAAATTTATTTCGATGAATACTGACAGTGTGCAGCAGCTTGATGATGTAGTTATTAAGTTTGCAGGCGACAGCGGTGATGGCATGCAACTCACCGGTTCCCAGTTTACAAACAATACGGCACTTTTAGGCATTGACCTGTCCACCTTCCCTGATTTTCCGGCTGAGATCAGGGCGCCACAAGGCACTTTGCCCGGCGTCAGCGGGTTCCAGCTTCATTTTTCAAGCAACAGGATTTATACCGCCGGCGACTCCTGTGATGTGCTTGTTGCTATGAATGCCGCCGCTCTTAAAACCAATTTGAAATCTTTGAAAAAAGGCGGCGCTATCATTGCCAATGCAGATGGCTTTGATGTCAAAAACCTGCGGTTAGCCAATTATCCGGAAGGAGAAAATCCATTGGAAGATGGCCTTCTTCAGGATTATAACGTGCATGTGATAGATATCACAAAAATGACCCGTGAGGTACTGAAGGATAGTCCTTTAGGCATGAAAGAAAAAGACCGGGCTAAGAATATGTTTGTTTTGGGTTTCTTATATTGGATGTACGATCGCGATATGGAAAGTACCATTAGCTTCTTGAATACCAAATTTTCGAAAGCTGCCGATATTTTAGAGAGCAACCTCAACGTGTTGAAAGCAGGGTATCATTTCGGAGAAACTACAGAAGCTTTCGGCTCCCGCTACCATATTAGCAAAGCGAGGATGGAGCCCGGCAGATACCGCAGCATAACCGGCAACACAGCGCTCGCTTATGGATTAATAGCTGCATCGCAACAGTCGGGGCTGCCATTATTTTTGGGATCCTATCCGATTACACCCGCATCTGATATTTTGCATGAATTAAGCAAACATAAAAATTTTGGAGTCCGTACTTTTCAGGCGGAAGATGAAATTGCAGGTATCAGTTCGGCTATCGGCGCTTCTTATGGCGGACAAATGGGCATTACCACTACTTCCGGACCGGGAATGGCTTTAAAGTCGGAAGCGATGGGATTAGCTGTCATGCTGGAAATACCTTTGCTGATTATGGATATACAACGTGGCGGGCCTTCCACAGGCTTGCCTACCAAAACAGAACAATCCGATTTATTGCAAGCTTATTATGGGAGAAATGGCGAATGTCCTATGCCTGTAGTCGCTGCCTGCACACCTTCAGATTGTTTTAACACCGTATTTGAAGCATTCAGGATTTCAGTGCAACACATGACGCCGGTTATTTTCCTGAGCGATGGTTATCTTGCCAACGGCGCAGAGCCCTGGCATTTTCCGAATAGCGCTGAATTACCAAAAATTAAAGTCAATTTCAAACCTGCCAGAGAAAATGAGGAAGAACTCTTTCAGCCTTATGTACGGGATGAAAATTTAGTTCGTGCCTGGGCGATTCCCGGAACTAAAGGCTTAGAGCACCGGATTGGGGGTTTGGAAAAACAGCACATTACCGGTAATGTAAGCTACGATCCTGAAAACCATCAGTTGATGGTAAAAATAAGACAGGAAAAAGTGGACAAAATAGCCGATGATATTCCACTGCAAACCATAGACCACGGACCTGAAAGCGGGAAAGTGCTCGTGCTGGGATGGGGTTCTACTTATGGCGCCATCAAAAGTGCGGTCAATGAATTACTGGCAGATGGATTTAGTGTAGCGCATGCACATTTGCGTTATCTTCGTCCTTTCCCTAAGAATTTAGGTACTATTCTCAAGAATTACGAAAAGGTTTTAATCCCTGAAATGAATAACGGTCAACTGATAAAAATCATCCGGGATCAATTCCTGACAGATGCTACCGGCTATAACAAGATAATGGGAATACCCATGACCAAGCAGGAATTAGTGGTGAAGATCAGGGAGTTGCTGTAAATTTCATACCTTTACCCTTCGTTTCGTCATTTAGCTGACGTATCAATTATTTTATTGATTCACTGATTTTGCATCACATCGTAAAATCAGCTTCATGATCGGATTTTTGAATATATTCTGATCAGATAAAATTGGATTTTACCAGTTTTTCTTTGCTGCTTCACGGAAGTTTTGCAATGGCAAATGTTGGTTTGAGAATAAAAGGTTTCTGTCATAAAAACAGAAGCTCCTGTTATTTTTTAAACTTTAAAAAATAAAACCATGTATCAATGGCTACATCAAACATATTGGAACAACACGGTATTATCCTGGCTTGGCTGCATTGGGATTATTGCAGTCGGATTTATTATTCTCCGGATTCTCAAAAGAGTGGCACTAAATCGCCTGAAACAATATTTTAAAAAAACGAAAACGAATGCCGATGATTTTGCATTAAAGCTGGCCGAAAGCAGCGTGCTCCCCTTGTGTTATGCCGGATTGGTCTGTTTCGCGATCGACACACTTAGTTTACATCCTACTGTGGAGAAAATATTGCATGTTGCCATCATGGTGGTATTGGTTTATTTTGTCGTAAGGATATTCATTTCATTCATCAATTTCTTTTTAGTCCTTTATCTCGAAAAGCAGAACAGGCCGCAGGCAAAAGAAGGCCTGAGAGGTGTCATGATTATGGTGAAAGTAATGCTGTGGATATTTGGTTTAGTCTTTTTATTGGGGAATTTAGGGTATGATATTAAAACTTTACTGGCTGGACTTGGAATCGGAGGTGTTGCCATAGCACTGGCAGCACAAAGTATTTTGAGTGATGTATTTGCTTATTTCGCCATATTATTCGACAGGCCGTTTGATGTGGGGGAATTCCTGATCATAGGAGATGAATTGGGAACTGTGACACATATCGGAGTTAAAACTACCCGCATTCAAAGTTTGTGGGGAGAAGAACTATCTTATTCCAATAAAAATATGCTGAATAGCTGGATACATAACTATTCCCGCATGGAAAGGCGTCGCGCCGTTTTTGGATTATGTGTATCGTATGACACTCCTGCCGATAAGCTGGAACAAATTCCTGAGGAGGTAAAAAAAATTATTAACACTCAGGAAAAGATTCTGATTGACAGGGTACATTTTTTTGAATTCAGAGATTATGGCCTTTACTTTGAAGCCGTTTATTATTCTTTGGAGCCTGGCTATACGGAATGCCGCGATAAACAGCAAAATATAAATCTGGCGGTATATAGAAAATTTGAAGAAATGGGTGTTAAATTTGCCTTCTCAACCGACCGTTATATTTCCATCAGAAATGGTAGCAATATGCAGGAATTATGGCAGGAAAATGATGAATATCCCGGAAGACGGAGATGACAGACCAGCCGGCAATCAACAATTAAAATGCAAAAACATGAATTTAGTAAAAGGAATATTAATGGTACTTTTGCTGTTTATTTCGGGCCATCTTTCTGCACAAATATTAATCCATTCCCATAATGATTACACTCACGCTCATCCGTTCTGGGGCGCTTACGAGCAAAAAGCAAATTTTATTGAAGCGGATGTTTTTCCTGTGAGCGGAAAACTGATGGTAGCACATTCTAAGAATTATATTCATGCTGATAGTACGCTCAGCAGCATGTATCTTCAACCCATCATTCATCTTTTTCAACAGCGTCATTACAAAACCGTTTCCGACGATCCGCATTACTCATTTTATCTGATGATAGATATTAAAGAAAAATGGGACAGTGTTTTGCCTATTCTGATGCATGAATTAAATCAGCATCCGGAATGTTTTGATCGCAGGAAAAATCCAATGGCTGTACAGATATTTATCAGTGGAGACAGACCGCCAGATACCACTTTCCACCATTATCCG
>SCQV01000174.1 GCA_004299085.1 Chitinophagaceae bacterium
CAATAACCAACAACAGGAAAATAATGACTTGCGGCTGTTCCAGGCCCGCATATTTTAATCCCTTGGGAATATACCCGGAAAATATTTTCAGTAAAAACGGCGTAATAATAACGGAAAGAATAGTGGCGAGAATGGTCAGAATAAATGCTTCACTCAGGAACTGTGCCATCAACTGTCCTTTGGAACTGCCGAATGTTTTCCGCACACCAATTTCTTTCGCGCGGTGTGTAGCCTGTGCGGTAGAAAGATTCACGAAATTAATAGCCCCAAGCAGTAACAGAAAGACAGCTAATAAAATTAAATTCCGCAAAGTGGATCTACTTGCAGGGCCATAAAAGGTGGTATTAAAATGAATGTCGCTTAAAGGCTGAAGGAAATGTTTGTCTTTACCGTTGTATTCATCTTTGGAAAGGTGCACCTTAAAAATACTTTTTAGTTGTTGATTAATTTGTTCAGGAGTAGTACCAGGAGTCAGCTTTACAAATAGCTGAGAGATTGAATTTACATTACCCCATTCATCCCAGTTATAATTGGGCTTTAATCCGCTGTTGGGAATGGTGGATAAGGCAATAAATGCTTTGCTATTAAAATCTGACGGTACAGATAAATCTTTTACAATGCCCGAAACCACCAAGTGAAGGCTGTCACTTATCGTCAACGTCTTACCGGGAATTTGATAAAGCGGAATATCCGGAAAATACAGCTTAGCAAGACTTTCACTTAATACAATCTGATAAGGATTATTTAAAGAAGTAGCTGCACTTCCCGCAATCCATTGGTGAGGGAAAATTTTAAAGTAGCTACTATCAGCAAAAACAATATCCTCCTGTTTTTTGAAAACTTTGGCAGCTTGTTCATTGCCCTCAGGGACAGAAACTTTGGCGGTATAACTACTAATTTGGAAAAAAGCCGATGTGGTTTGAATGCCTGCAATCTTATTTTGCACTGCTTCATGCAGAGGTGCGGGTACACCTGGATTATTCCAGTTAGGTCCTTGTGTAACAATGCGATAAATACGGTTCCGGTCCGGTTCATATTTATCAAAACTGTAATCGTATCGTACAATCTGATAAATAACCAGTGCAGCGCTGATACCGATAGCAAGCCCAAGCACGGTGATGGCCGTAATGACTTTATTTTTCCAGAAATTACGGATAGCGGTTTTGAAATAATTCTTAAACATAGCGGTTAATTTATGATCTGTAATTTTTGATCTATGATCTGTTATTTTTTGATATCTGATTTGGGTCTTGTGTTTACCAATTACAACTACTACTTATTGCATACTATTCACTATTCATTGCCGTTTAGATAAGAGATTTAAGATTGTTGATTAACCCTGCCTGTCCGGTCAGGTGGGGATTTTTGATTTTTGAAGTGGCGCCAGATCATAAATCTGCAATCGTTAATCAGAGTTCATAAATCAAAAAATCTCAAAATATTGCTAACTAAACGACATTGATTCACCATTGACCATTCACCATTGACTATTCACCATTGATTATTCACTGCCGACTGCCGCTGCATACTGCTCCTGCCTCCTTCTCTTCCCCGCCCCATCGCTCTTCCGCACTCTCACTCCGCTCGAAGCGACTCGACTG
>SCQV01000011.1 GCA_004299085.1 Chitinophagaceae bacterium
TATTTTATATTTTAACTTGTATAATGCCACACCCACTGCGTTTTACTGGATATGTTTTGCAATGGGCGTAACCGTTGGATATTGGGCGATCTTTATCACGATTGCCGCTGAACAATTCGGCACTAATCTCCGCGCTACCGTAACGACCACCGTCACTAATTTTGTAAGAGGAATGCTGATACCCATTTCGGCTTTGTATGCGTTCCTGCAAGGCTATGTTTCATTATATGTCAGTGGCGCCATTGTGGGAGCAGCCTGCTTAATTATTGCGTTAATCGCTGCTTTTTCCATTGACGAAACTTTTCATAAGGATTTGAATTATGTGGAGGAATGAGACTGTTGATTTCTATGGCACAGGAATTATGCCTAAATTACTGAGAATAAAAAGTAGTGTATAAAATATTTTACACCGCTATAATTGAGATTAGGTACATTTCCAATAAACGATGCCTCAAAGAGCAGGATTATTTTATAGAAAAAAGCGTTTAGTTACCCTTATAGAGGCTGCCAGGAGTTTCTAATGAATATTACTATAGAATAAGGCTCTTTATTGACCCACAAAACGTTCCTCTGGAACGTTGATTGTCAACCACCATTCTATTTTTTACCTACGAGATGTTCCTCTGGAACAACTGTCGTCCGCCAAAGGCGGACGCATTATTGGTAATGGGTATAAACCAACATAGGTAAATGTTCCTCCGGAACATTTCGTGACAAATTGGGGGTATTTAAACGCCTCTTTCCATTATTTTAATGACTATCCGTTTAAGTACAGGAAGCATCTGTTGAATAATGCCCAAAGGGCTCCTTCGGAGAACATTCCCGCCTGAACGGACGGGCAGGGAACCTGCCTCTGCCGGCAGGCAGGTATTGAAGTAGGGGCAGTACTTCTAAAATCGGAAATCGGTGTTGGATATTCGATATTGAGCCAAACGAGAGCTATCATAGATTCCTGCATTATAGCGGATAATCATTTCAATTTTTTAATTTCAGAATTCCTTACCCATAATGAAAAATCAATACTTTCAGGCTATTGACTCGCAAAATGAAATTGCGGAAATCAGTAACATTTTTCTCAACGTCATCTTTTAGTTCTTTTTCATCTTTTAATGACTATCCGTAATAATACAATGAACCGACAAATTATAATGCAGCCCTTCGCATAGTGAGGATACGATCTCGGTTTGGTTCTTGAAAAGCTGCTCCTTTTCTCCTCTTCAAATTCTTGTTTATTATTAATCCTGTGTCACTTTTCGCTCCTAAGAAAAGCCCTGCTTTTCTTGGATATTCACAGCTATTTTCATAGTGTAAACTTGACCGAAAAGTAACCATCTCGTCTAAGCCGAGACAAAAAAGGTCAAGAAAAATCAAAGCTTCCACCCTCGCCTGAGGCGAGGCCTCCCACGGCGCGTCTCGCCTCAGGCGAGAGCCAACCTGCCTGTCCGGTAGGCAGGCGCTTCTTTGATTCCGTTTCAAAAGAGGCATTATTTTAAAATCAAAATCTTGCCTTACCATACTCTTTAAACTTCACTTGTACAATAGCGGATAGTCAATATTATTTTAAATCAAACCGATCCAAATTCATCACTTTATCCCAGGCTGCTACGAAATCCTGTACAAACTTTCCCTGCGCATCGGACGAACCGAATACTTCTGCTAAAGCCCTGAGTTCTGAGTTAGAACCGAAGATCAAATCGGCACGGGTGGCTTTCCATTTTAATTTACCTGATTTCCGGTCACGGATTTCAAAAAATTCTTTATCCTCTGAAACCGGTATCCACTCATTATTCATATCCAGCAGATTTACAAAGAAATCATTTGTCAACGTTCCCGGGCGATCAGTGAGCACGCCATAATCAGATCCGTCATAATTCGCTCCAAGGGCGCGCATCCCTCCTGTCAAAACAGTCATTTCCGGAGCGGTCAGTTTCAATAATTGTGCTTTATCCACCAACAGGTCTTCAGTTGAAACGGGATATTTCGTTTTGCGGTAATTGCGAAAACCATCTGCTGCAGGTTGCAGATAGGAGAAAGATTCTACATCAGTCTGATCCTGAGAAGCATCCGTACGGCCCGGAGAGAAAGGTACTTTTATAGGGTGTCCGCCATCTTTGGCAGCTTTTTCCACTCCTGCAACACCGGCCAGCACAATGAGATCTGCTATTGAAATCTTTTTACCGCTTACCTGGAAATCTTCTTGAATATCCGCTAATGTTTTCAGCACTTTAGAAAGTTGTACGGGGTTATTGACTTCCCAGTCTTTTTGTGGGTCCAGGCGGATGCGCGCTCCATTGGCGCCACCGCGTTTGTCGGAATCACGATAGGTAGAGGCAGATGCCCATGCGGTGGAAATCAATTCAGACACTGATAATCCTGAATTCAATATTTTGACTTTCAAAGCCTCCGCCTCTCCTTCATTGATTAGCTCATGGTCTATTGCAGGAATTGGATCTTGCCAGATCAATTCTTCTTCCGGAACTTCCGGCCCAAGATAACGGGAACGAGGCCCCATATCACGATGTGTGAGCTTAAACCAGGATCGTGCAAAAGCTTCTGCAAACGCTTCCTGATTTTCGTAGTACCGTTTTGAAATTTTTTCATAGATCGGGTCGAATCGTAATGACAGGTCGGTAGTAAGCATCATTGGTTTGTGCTTTTTATTGGGATCAAATGCATCAGGAATACTTTCTTCCACATCTCTTGCAACCCATTGTTTGGCCCCGGCAGGACTTTTAGTGAGTTCCCACTCGTGTTCAAATAAATTTTTAAAAAAGTAGTTGCTCCATTTAGTGGGCGTATGGCTCCAAATTATTTCAGGGCCGCCACCAATAGCATCTGGACCGCTTCCGCTCTTATAGCTGCTTTTCCAGCCCAATCCTTGATTTTCTATGGGAGCTGCTTCAGGCTCGGGTCCCACATATATCTTCGGTTCGGCTGCACCATGTGTTTTCCCAAAGGTATGTCCGCCGGCAATCAGCGCTACTGTTTCTTCATCATTCATGGCCATACGTTTGAAGGTTTCTCGTATATCAATAGCTGCCGCAAGTGGATCTCCATTTCCATTGGGACCTTCCGGATCCACGTAAATTAATCCCATGACGACCGCAGCAAGCGGATCTTCCAGATCACGCTTTCCCGAATAGCGTTCGTCTTTTAACCATTCCGTTTCAGAACCCCAATAGGTCTCTTCATCGGGTTCCCAAACATCTTCGCGCCCACCTCCATAACCGAAAGTTTTGAAGCCCATAGATTCTAAGCCTACATTGCCTGCAAGAACATACAGATCGGCCCAGGAAATCTTCTTCCCATATTTTTGTTTTAAAGGCCAGAGTAACCTGCGGGCTTTGTCCAAAAGAATATTATCCGGCCAACTGTTCAGAGGTGCAAAGCGTTGTTTACCCCCTCCTGCCCCACCGCGGCCATCACCTATGCGGTAAGTACCGGCGCTGTGCCATGCCATTCGAATAAACAATCCGCCATAGTTTCCAAAATCCGCAGGCCACCAGTCTTGTGAATCCGTCAGTAATTTGCGAATATCTTCTTTCAACGCTTTAAAGTCAAGGCTTCTAAATTCTTCTGCATAATTAAAACCTTTTCCCATCGGATTGGACAGGTTGGAATGTTGGCGCAAAACATTTAACCGTAATTGATTCGGCCACCAGTCGCGGCTTTTTGTTCCACGCCCTGAAACATTATCGCTGTGCTTTACTCCCATATAGGGACACTTGCTTTCGTTATTGATATTTTCTTCCATGATGTTTGGTTTTTTGAATGTGAAATGAGTTTTCTTGTTTTTTACCCAAGTTACATTTTTTAAATAATTCTGTAGATAAAAGGTTTGGCGAAACTCTTAAAATGTAAGCACTTCCTCAAAAGTTAATTTCTATGGTGATATAGGCAAAAACTATAAGATTGCATGAACTTATAAGTTTTATTTTTATGAAGAATTTTCGCTTCTGTAAAAAATGAATTTGAAAAATGAACTAACAATTTTATCCTTTTCTGCTTTTCCTATTATCTTTGCGCCCTATGGCAAATGATCAGAAAAAATTTCAGGCGCTGATTGCGCATTGCAAGGAATATGGGTTTATTTTTCCCTCCAGCGAAATTTATGACGGATTGAGCGCGGTGTATGACTACGGTCAAAACGGGTCCCAATTGAAAAAGAATATCCGGGACTATTGGTGGAAGAGCATGACCCAAATGCATGAAAACATTGTGGGTATTGATGCCGCTATTTTTATGCATCCCACTACCTGGAAAGCTTCCGGGCATGTGGATAATTTCAGCGACCCGATGATTGATAACAAAGACAGTAATAAACGTTATCGTGTAGATCATTTGATAGAAGGAAAAGCAGAGCAATTAGAAAATGAAGGGAAAACTACCGAAGCCAAAGTCTTACTCCAGCAAATGGATGACCTGCTGAAAGTGAATGATTTCCCCGGATTGAAAAAACTAATTGAGGATCAGAAAATAGCTTGCAGTATTTCCGGTACGGTAAACTGGACGGATATACGACAATTTAACCTGATGTTTTCCACCCAATTAGGAAGCACCACCGAAGGCGCCAGTGAAATTTATTTACGCCCTGAAACTGCACAGGGTATTTTTGTCAATTTCCTGAATGTGCAGAAAACAGGAAGAATGAAAATCCCCTTTGGAATAGCACAAACGGGTAAGGCATTTCGCAATGAGATAGTCGCACGCCAGTTCATTTTCCGTATGCGGGAATTTGAGCAAATGGAAATGCAGTATTTTGTTCGTCCCGGAACAGAATTGGAATGGTATGCTTTCTGGAAAGCAGAACGGTTAAAATGGCATAAAAGTTTAGGCATAAATCCCGAACGTTTGCAATACCATGACCATTCCAAATTAGCGCATTATGCCAATGCAGCGGTGGATATTGAATATAATTTCCCCATTGGGTTTAAAGAAGTGGAAGGAATCCATTCCCGCACGGATTATGATCTCAGCCGTCATCAACAATTTTCAGGGAAAAAGATACAATATTTCGATAATGAAATTAATAAAAATTATGTTCCCTGCGTAGTGGAAACCTCTATCGGGTTAGACCGTTCCGTGTTAATGATATTGAGTGAAGCGTATGAAGAAGAAGCCGTTCCTACTGCAGACCCAACCAAGACAGATATACGCACGGTGATGCATTTTCCTGCATTTCTGGCCCCCATAAAGTTAGCTATTCTGCCTTTGCTAAAGAAAGACGGACTTCCTGAAATTGCCCGCAAGCTGATGGATGAATGTAAGTCTCAGTTTTATTGCTGGTATGAAGAAAAAGACAGCATCGGAAAACGCTATCGCCGCCAGGATGCTATCGGAACACCGTTTTGTGTAACGATTGATCATCAAACCAAAGAAGATGATACTGTTACCATTCGCTATCGCGATTCCTTAAAACAGGACAGGATTAAATTGGGAGAAGTGAAAGATAAGGTGCTGAAAGCGATCAATGGATAGTGCCGGATAATGTCGTGCTAAATCAACCATTATTTGGAAAGTTTCACACAAAACTCACAAAGGCTCTCCCTGGTGTTCCCCGTGGCTTTGCCCAAAGGACTCCTTGCGGAGTGGGAGATATTTTGCGTTATTTTATATTTGACATAACAATAGCGTCTCAGGAATAAATTTTTCGGAGTCTGTGAGGCTGCATAATGTTCCTAAAACTATTTTTATTAATTTTATTATTTCATTTACCGATACAGACCTTAGCAGGAAAGAATCGGGGGGAAACAATCAGACCTTATTACCTTCAGAATTCCTTACCCATAATGAAAAATCAATACTTTCGGGCTATTGGCTCGCAAAATGAAATTGCGGAAATCGGTAACATTTTCTCAACGTCATCTTTTAGCTCTTTTTCATCTTTTACTTTCTTGTCGAGTAGGCAAGGGCATTTCAGCCCAAGCCGCTCACGGAACCGCACGTGAAAGTCTCCCTTCATACGGCTCTTGTTATCTAATCATGCTTTTATTCCTAACTTCCAATGATAGAATAATACTGGATTCTCTGTTTGTAGCCGGTTATATTTCCTATACACCCTG
>SCQV01000175.1 GCA_004299085.1 Chitinophagaceae bacterium
CAGAGTTTTAGGCTCGCAAGACCCGAACATTCATATTGACGAACTCATTCAGTCATTAGCCTCAGACGGTTTGACTGCAAAGTTTGAATTTGACCCAAATGAAGAAGCAAGTAACTGGACAATGCTTGACATTTTAAATTCAGACGGAGAACCATTGGCTCAATTAGAAAGGAATCCGGTTGTTGACGGTGAATTAGGAGAACAAGAACTTGACGAATTCAAGGAAGACATTCAAGACTACAAACCAGCATCTGCAGTTAAATGGTTGACAAATTACTTTGACAAAGTAAAAGTTGTATATGCTTTTCAAATGCTCAACGCAGCCTTTAACGATGAAAATTTTGAAATCATTAGCAACATCAAAACAAAAATCTGGAACAAAACCAATGGTATTTTACAAGCAGACAATGAAGGATTTTCAAATGAAGACGGCTATCATATTCTTTGGCAATTTTCAGACACCGTTACTGGTGACTGGAGTTGTGCAGTAAGGAATTGGTTAGGCAAGTGGAACAAGTTTGTAATGGATTTAGGCGACACAACTCAAAGACAGGAATTTCAAGAAGGCAAAGTGCCTAAAAAAGCAAAACGGCTTTAAATTGACAGATGAAGGTCTAGTTCAACATCGTATTGGGAATAGGCCGGCTGAACGGCTTCGTATCAACAAAAGTGCAAAATTCAACTGCTGTTCTTCGATTAAAGTTCAGTACTAAAAACTCCGCCCTGCATCAAGCCTCCGCCCGTTATGGGCAAAGCTATGAACAAAAAATACGTGGAGAATTTATACAATGAAGGAATTAGATACTATTTTAAAAATAATTGGACATGAGCATACGAAATTTAACAGCCAAACAGCAAATTCAAATCAACACCTCCAAAACTAAGGTATGGGAAGGCTTAACAGGCCCAAAACGTATCAAACAATATCTGTTTGGCTCGGAGACTCTTTGTGATTGGGAGGAAGGCGGCAGGATTATCTATCCATACGAATGGGAAGGGAAAAGATTTGAAGATAGGGACTAATAAAAAAGATTGTTTTTGGTGATTAATAAAATCAGGGAGATAATCAAAAAAAAGAATTAAATGACAGACACCTCAATTCAATCCTTTAAAAATAAAGAAGAGTGGCGAGAATGGCTGGAAGAAAATCAGGATCAACAAGAAGGGGTCTGGCTAAAATTTTCAAAAACAAATCCGGGATAGAAACCGTTACTTATCAGCAAGCCTTAGAGGAAGCAATTTGTTACGGCTGGATTGACGGGCAAAAGAAAAAATACGATGAAAAATCTTACATTCAAAAATTCACTCCACGACGAACCAACAGTTTATGGTCTAAACGCAATATCGGCCTGGTAGAAAAACTTACCAATGCTAAGCGGATGAGACATAGAGGTATAAAAGAAGTTGAAAAAGCTAAGGCAGATGGCAGATGGGAAAAAGCCTATGATTCCCCTTCCAATATGCCGGTAGCAGAGGATTTCTTAAAAGAATTAGCTAAGGACAAAAAAGCAAAAAACTTTTATGAATTGCTCAACAAAACAAACAGATATTCAATAAACTGGCGATTACAAACTGCCAAGAAGCCCGAAACAAGGGAACGACTTATGAAAGAGATTTTAAAGATGTTGAAGGAAGAGAGGAAATTTCATTAAAAACGCAAGTGAAGCTATCCTGGCGGGGTTACGTTTACTTTTTGCTTTACATATTCCACATAACTGATCCCTTCGATTTTACTCTCTATCCATCCGGGGAAATTGAAATACAGGGAATAAAGCGGAATGTCCTTTTCATTGATCCTCTGAAGCCTTTGCAGAAATTGTGCACAAGCCTTTTGTATGCTATTCATATCCCGGATGAGGGCAAGGCGTTTCAAAAACAGCATCATTTCACGTTCGAAGATTCGCAGCTTTTTACGGGAATATAAAAAATGATAGGCAGCCTCGATAGCGCTGTCCAGCCGGTACCACTCTTTTTTTTCATAGAGGATAAGCAGATGAAATACCAGATTGAAGTACAAAATATCCTCCCGTTCCACGGTGTAATTTTTATCTTTTGTCTTCATCAGCATGGATTCTGCTTCATCCCATTCACCTAATACGAAATACGAAATGCATATAGAGGTGAATACCGGCAAAATATCCGGATCGGGCAGGAACCCGTTAGCCAGCTTCAATATTTCCTTTCCTTCTCCGTTTACAAGATGTTTTACCTGATCATATTGTGCAGTCTTGTGAAATATTTTCAATGAAGTATTAAAATGGATAATCTGAAATCTTTCGTAATAATGGGGAATCATCAGATGCTTATTGGCTAATGCCGAGTAGTCATTTAAATGCGCTGCTGCCTGATGGATATTATTCATGAAAAAATCATGATAGCTCGTTACATTGACGGAATGGAGGAATAATCTTGCATATTCCGCAATCAGATGTGTATCCTTTTTCCAGCAATGCAATGCTTCCTCACAGGCAACGGAACATGCATGTTTTTCATGCAGCAAATAACTGCACAGTGCTTTCGTATTCAGATAGAATAATTTAATCAACACTTCTTCTTCTACAGCGTTCCTGAAAACAACATCCGCATTCATGGAATTTAATTCTTTATCCATATTCCGGATGAGGGCTAATTCTTTTTCTTCTATCGGAAGCCAGGTACGGTAACCCAGCACTCTGATTTGTTCGAATAACAGGCGAATCCGGACTAAGGCATGCTGATGTTGTATGGCGGATTTTATATTTTCAAATAAGTCGGGATTAATCGCTTTGTATTTTTTATAATCCTTATATTGTATGGCATTATTCTGTAAGTAGAGCAGATCTGTCAGGAACTGATACTTTGCATATTTTTTTGCAACGCCGATTACCTTTTGACATAATTTCTCTGCCGCGTCAAACATCCCTTTCTGAAAGAGGATAACGATTTGCTCCTGCGCGATGTGCAGGCAGGAGTTGATATTTTCTTTCCGGTCATCATATACTTTCATATCCAGTATTTCACTGAACAGGCTGGTCCTTAATCCGGAAAGCTGTGTTTTACTTTTGATGCCTAATTCTTGAAGCAGATGCGCGGTGGAAGGTCCATTTTCCTTTTCCAATAACTCAAATAGCTTAAGTGATAATGTTCTTTCCCTTCCCGTTTTTGCGGCAATCATTTTTTTCAAATGGGACTTCTCCCTTGCGGACAACGATAGGATCAGTTGTTGTAATGAATTCGGACTTGAAGTCGTTTCCATCCTGACGCCATTTTAAGATACTTATTGAAGAAGGCGGTTATCTTTCGGATGTAAATTTAATTCATTTTTTACATCGTTAAATTTTAAATAATCACCCTATAAGATTGACTTTTTTAAAGTGAAGCGTATGCTTTTTCGCAAAAAAATGATTGCATAATCTTTTATTATTTATTAAATGAAGATCGTATGAAAATAACTTTCCGGACTTCAGCCATCCGGAAAGTTATCTGCCGGTTTATTTGCCGCCAAAAAGCCCTTTTACGGCACCCATAATGCCTCCGCCTTCTCCCTGAGCGGAATTACCGCCCAGCAAGGAGCTGGCAATCCCTTCCAGGCTAAAGCTGCTGTCATTGGCATCATTCGTTTTATTAGCAAGCTTACCCATTACCGCAGGAATTACTGAAGAAGCTACCGACTGTGCAGTGGAACTGTTAAGTCCGAATTTCTGCATAATATTATTGGCGAAATTACCCGTAATGTTATTTACAACAGAATTACCCTGAGATCCTCCTTGTCCGGTCAGTGATTGAAGCAGATTCTGCAGTCCCCCACCCCCGGCCTGATTTTTAAGCTCATTAGTGATGGAGCTGACCGCCTCCTGCATGATGCCCTCATTATGTTCATTAGGCACATCCGGATTGTTAACTACGGCGTTTTGTGCTTCGCCTTTTACAAGATTGAGCAATTGATCTAACATGGTGCATGTAATTTAGATGGTGAATGAAATACTTACGAAAAACTTATTCGGAAGTAGGATAACCTCTCAAATTACACGATTTCATGGAATTTCTACAAAATTCTTTTCAATTCGCTCAGGGAAGAAATATAGAATGTGGGCTGAATCCCATCAGACGGCTTCTCAGGAGCATAATAAGCCTGATCTATACCGGCATTTTGCGCACCCAGAATGTCCACATCCAAAGCATCTCCTATCATCAGCGCATCCTTTGCACGGCAAGCTGCTTTTTGAAGCGCATAATCAAAAATCCCGCGGTTGGGCTTCAGGCTTCCTGCAGCTTCTGAAGTGATCATATAGGTGAAATAATGATCTATATGTGAATGAGTGATTTTCTGTTGTTGTGTTTTTTCAAAACCATTCGTGATCAGATGCAGCGGATATTTCTTTTCTGTCAGATAATCAAGCACTTCGATGGTATCGGGGAATAAATTGGTTTTAGTGGGCAATGCTTCCAGATAACGCCGGCTTATATCCTCCACTAACTGATCATTCGCTATTTTATAATCCAGTAACGTCAGCCACATCCTCTTCCATCTCAGTTCATCTCGGTTGATGTATCCTTTACGAAAACGTTCCCACATCTTCGTATTATGAATGATATATGTTTGATGAAATGTGGTGAAATCCGGGATACCTTTTTCATGCAAACCAAACTCATAGAACATATCTTCCAATGTTTCCTTAGAATTAGTTTCAAAATCCCATAAAGTATGATCGAGGTCGAAAAAGATTTGTTTATAAGGCATTATTCTGCATTGATATTTTAAATAACTTAAGTTTCGCAGTCAAAATTAATATAGTAAAAATACTAACAAGCAACACATAATCAACCTTTATAGCGTCATTGCGAGGGAGGGACGACCGAAGCAATCTCATTTTTTCCGTTGTTTTAATGAGATTGCCCGCCTGCCGGCGAGGCAAGCTTCGGAAAGCCAACCCGCAAACCCATGGTTTTTTCCTCGCAATGACGTAAAACATCGAATATTTGCGCCAAGTGCGAAACTGAGTAAATAATAAAACGCGAAGTTACGATTTTGAAAAACGTAAGACAATTCCTGTTTTGTGTTTGACGTTTCGCGTTTAGTGTTTGACGTTTCAAATTTGCTTATTTCGCATTCAATATCGTTTAGTTAACAAAAAAAACGAGTCCATTTGTCCGAAGGACTCCTACTTTCCTTTCGGAGATTTCAGCATGCTAATTAACGATCGCAGATTTCTGATTTTTAGAGTTCTTCCTAAATCGAAAATTGCTAATCATTAATCTTAAATATTCTTACCTAAACGACATTGATTTCACATCCAATTTTACAATCATCATTTACAAGTTCGCTGCTGAAAAGGTATCTCCTTCTGAAATATCACCAGTTTGATATCCTTTCATAAACCAGCGCATTCGTTGTGCAGAGGTGCCATGTGTAAAGGAATCAGGAACGACATATCCGCGGGATTCTTTTTGCAACCGGTCATCACCTACTGCACTGGCGGCCTGTAAGGCATTTTGAATATCACCCGGTTCCAACACATGATTCCATTTATCATCATAATGCGCCCATAATCCGGCGAAAAAATCAGCCTGCAGCTCGAGGCGTACGGATAAAGCATTGGCTTCTTTTTGGCTTGCCCTTGACTGCAGAGATTCCACCTGCCTGGTAACACCTAATAACTTTTGCACATGATGGCCTACTTCATGGGCAATCACGTATGCATCAGCGAAGTTGCCGGCTACATGAAAGCGGTTTTTTAAATCGTTGAAAAAGGAAAGATCCATGTAAAGCTTTTCATCAGCAGGGCAATAAAATGGCCCTGAAGCAGCCGTATTCATGCCACAGGCAGATTCCACCTCGCCGCTATACAACACCATCACAGGCGGATCATATTGTTTGCCTATTTTTTGGAAGAGCTTACTCCACACATCTTCCGTATCAGCCAGCACTACTTTGGCAAATACTGCAGATTCATCCTCCTCCTTTTGTTCTGTCGTTGACACCTGCTCTTTAGCGCCAGAATCTATCTGCTGTAAAAACTGCAATGGATTTTTTCCCAGGATGAGAGATAGGATAAGTATGATGGTAATACCACCTATACCGCTGCCGAAAGCGACATGCCGTCCGGAGATGCCGCGGCGGTCTTCCACGTTGGTACTTTCTCTTCTGCCTTGCCAAAGCATAGTAAAGGGGTTTAATTTTTACAAAGGGTTATAAATACAAGGAGTAAAGGTAAGAAAACATAGCCACTTCGTAAAAAGGGCTAAAGGAGTGAGTTAGTTTGTCTTTTCAAATATTGTATGCGTTCATTCTATTATTTCGATCATAAGTATGTCTCTAAGAATTTTATGCTGTCTTTTTTATTCTTGAAACTGGCTTCGATTCTGTCTCCTGTATTGTATTTGATAATGATTTCATATTTACTCAACGGCAGTTTCAGTTTGTTTTCTGAGTACTTTTGTAAGAAGTTAACTGCTTCTGTTACACTATTTGAAACAGTTTCCTGTCCATGAAGAGGCAAAATGATAACTTGTTCAATATATCTTGAAATAGTACGTGAAAGTACGTTTAGAAATTCATCTACACTCTTTTTATTCAGTCTCAAAAGTTCTTTAGCAATATCTCCTTTATTAGACAGTTTATTCCAGCTTTCAATTTTCTTTTTGAAATCAGTCTCGGCTGTTTTCTCGTCAAATGTGGCATCAATACCTGCTTTGGAAAATGCTTTTATAACTGTTTCATAAGGGAAATAGAGTACCCCAAAGCCAAGCGACTTTAATTGGGTTAATGCGCCTTTGGTAAATACGCCTGCTAAAACCACTCCTGCGAATGGTGATGAACTTTTGTATTCTCTAGCTAAAGGGATTATTGCACTTTGAATTTCCTGTACTTTGTTTCGTGAATGCTTCGTATATCGTCTCCAGGCAGATTCGATGAAGGCAACGGGCATACCAATCTCTTTTTCAGTCCCCCAACGCTCAAGCACAAAATCAAGGTCATGTTTATTTCCGTTTTCATCAACCCAGGAAACTTTTTTCCCGGGTCTTGCCTCCCTTGTCCCTTTCTTATCTAGGTAAAGCTTATGTTTTCTGGCAAACTTTTGAAGATGTGGCTCTAATGCCAATTCCAAGAGGTCGCCAATAATTTGTCCGAATTTATGTGATAACGATTCTGCCATTTTTAACCATTAATCCAGAGCCGCCCTTCATGCAATGGAACTGTGTGTTTCCTGTTTTTCCATTTTATGTTTCTGTCTCTTAATTTTTCAAATGTATAGTTACCAAATCCTGCTGAAATCGCTAATTTCCCAAGCCACTCGTCAACAGGAACATAAATCCCATAAGGTGCAGAATCGCCCACAACAAAACACATCTTGCAATTGCCACTTGTAACTCTTCTTAATGAATGAAACACATCAGCAAGGTCATTAAAATAAGCAGCAATCATTAAATGGTAATTCTTTTTGCCGCCATGCTTTAACCGCTCCTCCTTTAGTATCTCAAATACTTCCAATAGTTCAGGTTGAATTACTGCCAGTTTTGGGTTTGATAAAATGGTGTCTATGCTATTACCCAGTTTTGAAACATGTTGAGTACATGCCCTCACCAAGTTCTTTCTCACATTGTCTTGCAAATCTGACCAACCGCTAATATCTCCCCAAAAAGTCATTTCGAGTCTCGTAGCGTCTGCGTAATCATAGTTATTCGCATAAGGTGGTGACGTTATTACTAAGTCTCCCCAACCTGTAGGAATTGATTTTATATTCCTTGCATCCTCATTCAGTATGATAGAATTCGTTATATCTTTAAAGCGGTTTTGGGTTCGCTTCATATCCAAATACATCTCATAGACTTTCTTTTCAAAGGCAATAAACGGGTCCATTACTTTTGATTTTGTCTTATTAGGTTGTATGTATTGCCATTGTGCCGTTCCAACTGGTGAAGTTGTACGAAGGATAGAAGTAATTACAAACCAATTGAAATCTTTAATTTCGTCATCTTGTTTTTTGCTAAGCCATGTTTGTTTAAGAGCCTCCAGTTTTTGAATTGTTTCCAAGGGGTAGCAAGACATTATCAGTTTAGAAAATTGTACCTCTACTACTCTCTTATTCCTAGCTTCCTTTAATAGAGCAAGTGCTTCTTCTTTGAATTTATCTGGTGCGAAGTTCCAATTCAATTTTGCTTTTGCAATTCTATAAATGTATGGATGCGCTTCAACTCCATAGGATCCAACACCTGCAAATTCACTTTCAAGCAAAACAGTACCAGAGCCTGCAAATGGATCTATAATTCTTCTTCGTCCGCTTTTTTGTTCTTCTCTGATCAATTCTTTAACCCAGGAAGCTGAAAAACCTGCTGTGTATCTATACCATCTGTGGATTGGCATCTTCATATTGTCAGCAAAGGTTGCAGAATAGTCCTGTTCAACTTTTACTTCATCAGGGAATAAGTCCAATGTCTGCGCCTGATATATCATATTGCAAATATAGCCAATAAAGCAGCACATTCTATTAAAAAAAAGCCGGAGTGAAATCACTCCGGCTAATGAAACCTGCAATTATGAAACGTTTACATTCCTATAAAACTATTGCGTTTCCAATGTTACTTCCTCCTGTATATCTTCCTCTTCTTTTATTCCCTTAGGCCTGAATATATAATAACCAACTACTAAGATTAAAAATACCGGCAGGATTAAAGCGGTGAAGCTCACCCATTTTCCACCATAGAACTTTTTCATCGGCAACATTCTCCACATGATCATATACATGGCGGGCACTAATATCAATGTTAAGAAGGTGGCGAACGCCAGTCCGAAGATCATTGCCCAGCATAACGGCCCCCAAAAAGCAGCATTATCTCCGCCAAAATATAAGTGAGGATTCAGGTGGGTGAATAAGGAAACAAAATCTATATTCATTCCGATACCTAAAGGTATTAATCCGAGAATAGTGGCGAAGGCAGTTAGCAATACCGGCGTCATTCTAACACGCCCTGCCTCTAACACCGCTTCGCGTACAGGCATTCCCTGCGCTATCATCAGATCAGCAAATTCCACCAGCAGAATGCCATTTCGCACTACAATACCGGCTAATGCAACAATACCCACACCTGTCATCACAATGGAAATATTCATTTTGAACAAAGCCGTTCCCAACAATACTCCGATAACACTGAATATAACTTCACTAATGATGATCAGCGTTTTACTGATAGAATTAAACTGAAGCATCAATATCAGAAATATTAATCCGATGGCTGCCAGCAAAGCTACCTGCAGGAAAGATTGTGTGGCCTGCTGGTCTTCCTGTGCCCCACCCATTTTAACGGAAACACCTTCGGGCAAATGATAATTGTTAATAGCAGTTTCTATCTTTTGCACCACTTCATTGGCATTATATCCGTTCAGCACATTAGAAGTAAGCGATATGACTCTCTTTTGATTGAGATGGCGAATACCGCCATACGTGTTGGTATAATGAATATCCGCCAGTGAAGATAAAGGCACTTGTCTTATTTTACCCTGCATGCTCATATCCTGATAAGTAATAACCATGTTTTGCAGCAGATTCAAATTATCTCTTTGTGAAGGTATGGCGCGCAGATCAATCGGATAGTCTTCATCTTCATTCGGATCGCGGAAACGGCTTACTTCCGTACCGAATATGGCAGTACGGATAGTGGAACCGATTTGCCCACTGGAAATACCCTGCCGGTTGGCAAATTCCCGATTAACATCAAAAACTACCTCCGGCTTATTATTGTCAAAATCTGAAGTCAATTCTTCGATGCCTCCTATATCTTGTGCATTAATGTATTGCTTTAACCTTCCCGAGGTAGCAATAAGTGTATCCAGATTATCACCGGTAATTTCTAAATCAATAGGAGGTCCCACCGGGGGGCCATTCTGCTCTTTATCAACAGTGACAATGGCTCCCGGAATACCTTTTACCACTTCACGTATTTCATCTAAATATTTCTGAGTAGAGACCCCATTGCGTTTATCATACTGAACAAAATTCACCGTTATCTTACCCAGGTTAGAGTGCGTTCCAAAATTATCATCGCTGCTTTGTGGTGCTGCGCCGATGGCCACATTGGTAATGACAGATTCCACTACCGGATTCTTTTTTCCTGTTGCATAGTTAATATCCAATACGCTATCCACCCTCTGTTCCAATTCATCTAAAACCTGGTTAGTGGTGGAAGCCGCCGTACCTACCGGCATTTGAAGATACACATAAGCAAAGTTTGGATCCGCACTCGGGAAAAATTCCACTTTAGGCCCACGTGCTACGAAAAATACAACAGATAAGACGAATAATACCAAGGTACCAATCAGCACCCTGCCAGGATGACGAAGCGCTGCTGCCAATATTTTTGAATATCCCAATTTAAAAGCAGGCCATGCCCCGGTCTGAAATTTCTTAATTATTCTTTCGAAAATAAACTGATATAATAAATAGATAATCAATAACGCCACAATAAAGTTCCCGAATCCTACGCCACTCAGTACATAGAATATCAAGGCCACAGCCACCATGACAATGACGGTTATCTTCATCCGCTTGGTCCATTTCGATTGACCTTTTACTCTTTCTTTATGAGGTTTCATGAAGTCAACCGCAAAAACCGGGTTCAGAATATAGGCCACCACCAAAGATGCCAGCAAGGTAATGATAAGCGTGATCGGCAGATAAACCATAAACTCGCCCACGATTCCTGTCCAGAAAGCCAGCGGGATAAATGGCGCCAAGGTTGTGAGCGTTCCTGCCAATACGGGTAAAAATATTTCTCCCGTAGCCATCTTCGCCGCTTTTTTAATAGGCATTTTCCCATTATCATAAATACGGTGCGTATTCTCAATAACCACAATGGCATCATCCACCACAATCCCTAACGCAAGCAGAAAGGCAAACAACACTATCATGTTCATGGAAAACCCGATGATGGGTAACACCAGGAATGCAATAAACATAGATAGTGGAACGGCCAATGCCACGAAGATAGCGTTGGTGGCTCCCATAAAAAACATCAGGATCAGCGTAACCAAAATAAATCCGATAATGATCGTGTTGATCAAATCCTGCAATGTACTGCGTGTTTGATCTGATTGATCGCCGGTGATGTCCACATGCAGGTTTTGAGGGAATTCCGTCTTTTGCATTTGAGTTACCGCTTCCCTGACTTTATCTGAAGCTTCAATCAGGTTAGCATTGCTGCGCTTGATCACATTGAGCGTAATGACCGGTTTCCCGTCTAACGAAGCGTAACTTTCCCTATCCTTAAAGGTATCTTTTACGTTGGCAATATCTCTCAAAAAAACCTGGCCGCCGACCGGGGAACGAACAATGAGATTAGCAATCTGATTAATATTGGTAAACTCCTGTTTCATCTCCACATCACGTTCCTGCCCGTTCATTTTAACAGTCCCGCCGGATATCGTGTGATTTTCATTAGCAACAGCCTGTTGAATATTTGCAAAAGATATTTGTGCTGCCGCCATTTTATTCATGTCCACATTGATCTGCACTTCACGATCGGGAGCGCCCACTTCATCTATCTTATTGATTTCCGGCAAAGCCTCTAATTTATCCTTCAGATCATCCGCATATTTTTTCAATTTTTTCAGATCATAATTGCCTGAAATGTTGACATACAAAATAGGCATGTCCGATAAATTCACATCTATCACATTAGGTGGAGCAGGCAAATCTGTTGGAAAATCCGTAGAGGCCTTTGCCTTGTCCACCGCATCTTTCACCTCCTGTTTGGCAACATCAATATTCACATTGGTATTAAATTCCACTTTCACCATGGAAAAATCCTGGATTGAATTGCTACTGATTTTCTTTAATCCTTTCAGCGATTTACATTGCTTTTCAATTTCTTTTGTAACCAGTTTTTCCATATTCTCCGGGGAAGTTCCCGGATAAATCGTGGTCACGTAAATAGTCGGAATAGTAATATCGGGAAATTGTTCTTTCGGCAAAGTATTATATGCCAATAGTCCCGCCAGCGTAATGAGTATGGTGATGAAATAAATCGTCGTACGATTTCCTATCGCCCAACTGGATGGTTTAAATTCTTTAAAAACATCTTTCAT
>SCQV01000176.1 GCA_004299085.1 Chitinophagaceae bacterium
AGTATCAGACTCTGTAAGAGATTAACCGCCGACGTTTCAGTCGGTGTGGCGACATTCATCGTCGCTCACCCGACAAGCAATGCTTCGTCGGCCCAGACGCTTCGGTCTGAGTCAGACAAATATTATTTCGTCTGACTCGGACGCTTCGGTCTGAGTCAGACAAACTTCGTTTCGTCTGACCTTTCAGGCAGATTTTGCAGCCAACTGCAAAATCTGGGTTAAAAAAAATCCGGTAGTTACGATGTGTCAGGGCTATTTGTTGCTCGAAATAGGTCGCTATAAAATGCACTCTATTTGCTTTCAGTGTCATTCATCATTCAACTTTTTTATAGCTTCGAAAAATCCAACGGTTCTTTGCCTTTATTTCCCGGTCATTTTTATCCCTTAGCAAGAAAGTCCCAGCTATGCAAATAACGCCCATTATTGCAATGGCCCAAGGCCCACCAATCGCTCCCGCAATGGCTCCGGCCACCAAGCTTCCAAAAGGGGTCATACCTTGTAAACTCATGGCATAAAAACTCATTACCCGGCCTCGTTTATCATCATCTGTGTAAAACTGTAGTAAAGTATTGGTGGACGCCGTATGTACCATTTGAGCCAAGCCTCCGATGGCCATAAAAAAGAGTGAAAGCAATAACCATTTGCTCCAGCCAAAACAGAGTAAGCTGGCACCCAGTAACAGCCCAGTGTAATGGATGAGTCTTTTTAATAATTTGGTTGAACGGTGATTAGTGAGGTATATAGCACCAATGATTGCACCAACACCCGCGGCGCTCATTAAAAACCCAAAAGTATTGGCATTACCGTGTAATATGTTTTTGGCAAAAACAGGACCCAGGATCCTGAAAGAGGCATTAGAAAAACTGATGATTGCCAGCAAAAACAGCAGGGAACGCATAGTCAGGTGGTCTTTTACATAGTGTACTCCTTCCCTTAATTCTTTAATGACCTGTCTATTTCTCCTTGCCTCCAGCGGTTTAGTGGAAATGTGCATGAGTATCAGAGAAGCCACTACGATCGCATAGCTTAATGCATTAGCCATAAAGCACCACCCCTCTCCGGCAACACTAATGAGAATACCCGCCAAAGAAGGACCTATCAGTTGTGAAAGATTAAATACCGTAGAATTTAATGCGATGGCATTACCCAAAGCATTCTTATCCCCATCCACCATATCCACCACAAAAGATTGCCTGACAGGAACTTCAAATGAATTAATTACCCCAAGCAACAGGCTCAGTAAAATGATATGCCATATCTTTATAACATGCATTAATGTGAGTACACTCATCAGCACTGCCTGTATCATGGCAAAGGATTCAATTTTTATTAAGGCATGCTGCTTATTCCAACGATCTGCGAACACCCCTGCAAAAGGCGCGATAATAAATATAGGAATTTGTTCACTAAAGCCGACAACGCCTAAGATAAAAGGGGAATTAGTTAGCCGGTATGCCAACCAGATCATCGCAATACGCTGGATCCAAGTACCTGTGACGGACATTCCCTGTCCCAGGAGGAAAAGCCGGTAGTTACGGTGCGTCAGTGCTATTTGCTGCCGGAAATATCCAATTATGAAGTTTTTACCGTTAGTGGTCTGCATGTTCTCAAAGCTGCAAATTGCATTTTCATGGTATGATGTGTAGTGTTTTTTTGTTATATGGACAAATAAAGTGAGTACCGGAAATATCAGACATTATTTCTCAGGTGACAGCGTTAAAATAGGTATTCCGCTTTTGAATAACATGGCCTTGGTGTGATTAGTTTTTAAGAGATTCTCCAAAAAATCCAACTTTTCAGGAACAATGGCAATCAGATCCGCTTTTTGTTCCCTTGCAAAATCCTTAATTCCTAAGACTCTGCTCCGCCGGGTAATCTCATGAAAAGAATAAGAAATTCCCTCCATCTTCCTGGCAAATATCTCTTTTTCTGCTTCTAACTCGGGAGAAGGTTGTTGTGGCTTTTGAATAGACAGCACTAATAATTCCGCCTGAAGAAGCTCAACTATTCTTTTAATTCTTTTTGCAGGAACGGTTTCCGCCACATTCCAAAGATCGGTCGCAAAAACAATTTTCTTTACCGGCCTGAAATTAGCATAAGGCGGAACAGTCAGCACGGCACGTTCTATATTATTGACAATTTTGAGTGTATTGCTGCCCAGAAAAAAATTAACCATACCTGCTCCTGTCAATCCAATTACCACCAAACGGGCATTAGGATCATCATATAACATTTTAATATTGCCAATCAGGTCGTTATTAAAAACAGCTAATTCTATGGGCACTTCATTGCCAAAATTGTTTTCAAGATCCGCTTTCATATCCTCCAGCCTTTTCATAATATGGTCTTTCATATTATGAAAATTAATATTACTAATCTCATACTCCGAAACAGACACCGGCTCTTCAAAAGCATGCATCAAAATAATCTTCGTGTGCAGTTGCTTAGCTAATTGTAATGCATAAGCAGAAGCATGCTGCGCATTTTGTGAGAAATCTGTCGGTACAATAAAGGATCTCATTATTTAAAATCAATTTATTCTCAAGGCATAACCAAGCACAATAGTTGCAGCACCGGTATTATTCTTACCATCCTGGGCATTCTTTTGTATATCCACTAATCCATAATTTCCACCACCATGAATAAAAATATACCCATTATTCAGATTGTAAGAAAAGCCTACACCCCCTTGTATTCCAAAATTGGTACTTTTTAATTGATTTTTAATGTCCGTATTGGCATTAAAATTTTGTTCACCGGGAGTCAAAGGCTGTGTTTCTTCTTTATCAGCATATACATTACTGGATCCGCTGGTGACATTTGCTGCCTTGAAAAGGAAACCAACATAGGGTCCGGCATCTACCATAAAATTAAAATGGCTGTTAAGTGGAAATGTAAATTTTGCCAACACCGGTACTTCCACATAATTTAGCTTAGCTACACTCTTATAATTGGCATATACCATCATTCCTGCAGGTGCAGAAGGTTCAAATTGTTGTGCAGGAACTGCCTGCTCGCCATCTTTCTTCCCGCCCTGGGAAGAATAATTGATTTCCGGCTGGATAGAAAATTTATCGCTGAGTCTAAACTCACCGAAAACACCAAAATAAGGGCCCAATCTGGAAGAATACCCACTACTTACTTCTGATCCATTATTACCTGTATGAAGGTTAGGGATACCGATCCCGGCTTTTAGCCCCAAATAAACGGGAGTCTGGGAATGTGCTTGCTGAAAGCCTGCCATTGCAAAGATCATTGCAACGATAAGTATAAATTTCGTTTTCATTTTATAAAAGTTTTATAACAATATAATACCGATTTGATCAATTGATTGTTTAAAATTACCATAAAAAACTTATTCCCCTATACGTTAATGTGCAGCAGCCATCCCGCTGCTCTGCGGCCTATATTTCTGAGATAAAAGTATGGGAATGAGTATAATGAAAAAGACTCCCACCACCCAGAAAACATCTGAATAAGACATTAAAAGGCTTTGTCTCATCATGGATCCGTCCAAAGCTCCCAATGCCATTTCTTTTGCCTGTTCTAAATAGTATCCTTTTCCTGTCAGGAAATGAACCATCCCCTGAAAACGATGCTGGAAAGCAGGATTATAGGGATCCATATTAGTCATCAGAATGTTGCGATGATAAGCCATACGGCGATCCACAAAAGTAGTGATGAGCGCAATGCCAAATGACCCGCCTAACTGACGCATCATGGTGTTCAAACCGGTTCCCTGCCCTATTTCAGGTCCCCTCAAATCCTGTACAGCCAGCGTGGTAATAGGAACAAATAGCATGCTCAGGCCCAACCCACGGATTACTAACGGCCAGAAATAATCACCCATGCCATAAGCCAGGGTGGTCTTGCTCATCCAGACACAAAACACAATAAAGATAATAATCCCTATGCTGCTCAAAATCTGGGCGGGCATCCCTTTTTTGAGCAAAGTCCCTATCAATGGCATCATCGCAATAGTAACGAAAGCGCTGGGAATCGTCACGATACCGGTCTGCTCCGCTGTAAATCCCAACAAGTTTTGAAATAATAACGGATAAATGAAGACGGATCCGAACATACCAACCCCAAAAAGCAGGGTCGTAAAAATGCCCCAGGTAAAGCTTCGGTGTCGAAGAATACGCAGATTGACCACCGGATGTTCGGTAGTCAATTCCCGCCAAATAAATACAATCCATCCAACAACGGCCACCACGGTGAGGATAACGATATAATTAGTAGCAAACCAGTCTTTCGCTTCTCCGCGCTCCAACACTATCTGCATGCTGATAACCGAAATGGCCAATAGTAACAACCCCCACCAATCCACTGGCCTGTTCTTTTTCCGCGGCGTATGCTTAATAAAAGTGGTGATAAAGAAAATAGCGACAGCACACATGGGGATGTTGATATAAAAACACCAGCGCCATGAGAAATGATCCGTAATATACCCTCCCAGTACCGGCCCTATCAACGGGCCTAACACAGCACCCATTCCAAACATGGCCATGGCCATCCCTAATTCCTCACTGGGCCAGGTTTCTATCAATATAGCTTGCGCGGTTGGCGACATCCCCCCCCCTGCAAGCCCCTGCAAAAACCGGAACAGGATTAATTCTTCCAATGATTGTGCATGTCCGGCAAAGAAAGAGCAGATAGTAAAACCAATGATAGATGCTAAGTAATAATTTTTCCTGCCAAACCTTTCGCCTAACCACCCCGATATAGGCAAAATCATAATAATGGCAATGGAATAAGCAGTAATAACCCATCCAATGTCATCGAAGCTGACTCCCAGATTTCCCATCATGTGAGGCATCGCCACATTGACGACTGTTGTATCCAATAACTCCATTAAGGTGGAGAATACAACCGTCAATGTTATAATCCATTTTCTTATTCCTACTTCTGGCATAATTTCTTATTCCTTATTCTTTGTTTCACATTCCCCTGTTAGAAGCCATTGACTATCAGGCTCAATCTTGAAACCAATCATTAATATTCAATTTTCTCCGAAGGAGCCCTTTGGGCAATGATCAATATTCAATTCTCAATACTCAATTCTCTCCGAAGGAGCCCCTTGGGCAATAACCTATCAATTTCGTTTAGATAACCAATCTCTTGCTTCAATTTGATTTAAGAACACCGGTTAACGATTTAAGATTTTCGATCTATTTAAGCACCTCTGAAATCAAAAATCCCCGCCTGACCGGACGGGCAGGGTTAATCTCCAATCGTAAATTCTATAACTAAACGGCATTGAATTCTCAATATTCAGTTCTCGATAGCCAAACTATCTTACTTTTACCTTTATGGACACGCTTAATCCGGGAGAAAGTCGCCGCATCCATTCTTCAGAAAGACTGTCAAATTTGATACGTACCGGTAACCGTTGAACTACTTTTACATAATTCCCCGTAGCATTATCAGGCGGAAGCAATGAAAATTTGGCGCCGGTAGCTCCCGAAAAAGATTCTACTTCCCCTATAAACTTATGATCGGGATAGGCATCTACATGTATATCCACGGGCTGGCCTATATGCATTTCGGATAATTTGGTTTCTTTAAAATTAGCTGTCACATAAATGCTGCTGTCGTTTACAATAGCAAACATATCCTGTCCCGGTTGAACCAACTGTCCGACCTGAATATTTCTTTGTGAAACCACTCCGCTTACAGGAGCCGTAATGACCGTGTAAGTCAGTTGTAATTTAGCATAATCCACCGCAGCCTGCGCAGTAGCGATTTCCGATTTAGCTGCAGTTACCTGTTCCCTGGTGGCCCCAACCTGCTTATTAACTGCCGCCACTTGTGTTTTTGCCGCAGCTAATTGTGCTTCAGCAGCTTCTTTCTCCGCTTTAATACCATCAAACTGCGATTGCGTAATGGCTTGCCCTTCCAGTAAATTTTTATAGCGTACATAATCCTGATTTATTTTCCACAAATTAGCCTGTATAGCAGCTACATTGGCTTGAGCCGGTGGTACATTAGCCTGCATGCTTCCCACATGAGACTGTGATACACCGACCTGAGTCTTCACTGATTCAAGGCTGGCTTCGGTCTGTTCCAGCTTAATCAAATAATCCCGGTCATCTAAGATCACTAACGTATCACCGGCATTGACATGCTGATTATCCTTAAACAGGATTTTTTCCACATATCCACCGACTCTCGCCACTACCGGACTGATATTGCCATTCACCTGAGCATCATCGGTAGTCTCATAATGTCTGAAAAAAACATATTCCCGGATACCGAAAGCAGCCCCAACCACCAGAACAACAATCAGTATAATAGGCGCTATCTTTTTTGATTTCTTTTTTGTTTTAACTGTTTCTTCCATGATAAATATTTATAATCTTTTTAATGATAAACTTTCGTTGATTACTTTTCCTCCTCTCACTTTTTCACATCTCATACGTATCTTTAGTTCTGCATATTTCCCAATGTTCCGGTCGCTCTCAACAACTGATAATAATCGGTGGCAGCCCCTGCCTTGGCTAACCCAAGGTTAATAAGCGATTGATATAACATGGTTTCTGCATCAATGCGATCGGTGGTAGTAGCCAATTGATTCCGGTATTTCAATTCCATGATCCTGTCGTTCTCCGTTGCCTGGGAAACCGCGGTCTCCAACACGTTTATTTTTTGCAAAGCATCCAGGTAGGCATGATAATTTTTGCTGACATCTACCCGTATTTGATCCGAGGCAGCGCTTTCCGCCACCTGCACTTCACGCTGTTGTATCTCGGCTTCACTTAACTTGTGTTTTGTAGTATAAAGACTGGATATATTCCAGCTTAAATTCAGTCCTAAAGTCATAGGGACTAAAAAGCTATTGGCAGGCGGAAAAAATTGCTTCGTCGGGTTCAGGTAATAAGTGCTAAATCCTGCTCCTAATGTCGGAAGCTTATCGGCTTTTATATTTTTTATATTCACATCGCTCAACTGATGCTGATATTTATAAGTTGCCAGGTCTTCCCGGTGTTGCAAAGCTTCTTCAACCCATTGTTGCAATGGGGTCACATTACCTGCAGTATGGCCTACGCTATCCACTTTTAACAGGGTATTATCCGGCAATCCCAACAACACGTCCATTGCATAATTGGCAACTGAACGATTGTTTTCCAGGTCAATCTGAGTAAGCTCTACCTGTGATTTCTCCAACTGAAAACGAAG
>SCQV01000177.1 GCA_004299085.1 Chitinophagaceae bacterium
TCATCCAATAGTTTTTCAATGGATTTTACAATATCTTTCGATTTTAACAATCCGGAGATGGCTTTATGCTGTTCCAATTGATTCCAGGTATAACGGATGGCCGCTCCACCTGTCAAAGCTTCAATGCGGCGCACCCCTGCAGCAACCGCGCTTTCTGAAATAATGGTGAATGAGCCGATCATCCCCGTATGTCCCACATGGGTGCCGCCGCATAATTCGATGGAATAGTTCGGATCAATGGTTACCACGCGGACCACATCGCCGTATTTTTCTCCGAATAAGGCCATAGCGCCCGATTTCAAGGCTTCTTCCTTCGGCATCTCTTTGATAACCACGGGAATATTTTCTCTGATTTTTTCATTCACAATGGATGCAGCCTCTCTTAGTTCTTCATCGGTGAATTTGGCAAAATGAGAAACATCAAAGCGGAGAATATCCGGGCTTACCAATGACCCTTTTTGGTTGACATGCTTTCCCGCTACTTGTTTTAAAGCTGCATGCAGCAGATGAGTAGCGGTATGATTATACATTGTATGCAGACGCTTTTCGTAGTCCACATTGGCTATTACATCCGCTTCCATGTCTTCGGCAATGGCATCTGTAAAATGAATGATAAGATCATTCTCCTTTTTGGTATCAGTGACTAATAGCTTTACGCCTCCGATGGTTAGCGTTCCTGTATCACCCACTTGTCCGCCGCTTTCCGCATAAAAAGGTGTTGTTTCTAATACAATCTGGTATTGGATTTTATTTTTGGCAGTGACTTTTCTGTATTTTACCACCTGAGTTTTTACCAATAAATCCTCATATCCTACGAACTTAGTTTTTGCATCCGCCAAAATTATCACCCAGTCGCCGGCATCCACGGCAGTGGCGTTCCTGGAACGGTTCTTTTGAATTTGCATTTCCTTCTCAAATCCTTTTTCATCAATCATATAATCTTTTTCTTTGGCAATCAGGCGTGTAAGATCTAAAGGAAAACCATAAGTATCATAAAGCTCAAAAGCTGTTTTGCCGTCTATCTCCCGGCTGTCTGAAGCTTTGGTAAAATAATCTTCTATCCGTTTCATGCCGCTGTCCAAGGTCCTGAGAAAGCTGATTTCTTCTTCATGGATCACTTTAGAAACAAAATCCTTTTGCTTTTGCAGTGCTGGAAATACAGATTCAAATTCGGAAGCCAGCACATCCATCAGTTTGAATAAAAGCGGTTCCTTTATTTCCAGGAATGAAAAATAGTATCTGACAGCACGGCGTAAAATCCTCCGGATAACATATCCTGCGCCGGTGTTGGAAGGCAGTTGTCCGTCCGCGATGGTAAAGGATATAGCGCGTAAATGATCTGCAATTACCCGGAAAGCCACATCAGAATTGCTTTGGGTGCCTTCATATCTTTTCCCCGTCAGCTTTTCAGTGGCGGCAATAACAGGAGAGAATAAATCAGTATCGTAATTGGAGCTTTTGTTTTGCAATATCCGCACTAATCTTTCTAATCCCATGCCGGTGTCCACATGTCGTGCAGGCAGCTTTAGCAAACTGCCATCATTTAAACGGTTAAATTCCATGAACACAAGATTCCACACTTCTATTACCTGCGGATCTCCGGCATTCACTAAGCCTTTACCTGGCAACTTTTCTCTTTCTGCATCCGATCTGCAATCTATATGAATTTCGCTGCAAGGCCCGCAAGGCCCGGTATCGCCCATTTCCCAGAAGTTATCTTTTTTATTTCCCGGAAGGATGCGATCTGCTGCAATATGTTTTTTCCAGCAGTTATAAGCAGCTTCATCTTTTGACAAGTGCTCCTTTTCATCGCCGCCAAAAATAGTCACATACAAGCGATCTTTGGGTATTTTGTAAACTTCGGTCAACAACTCCCATGCCCAGGCAATGGCTTC
>SCQV01000178.1 GCA_004299085.1 Chitinophagaceae bacterium
GAGTCCCTCACCTTTCCCGATATTTCTACCGGCTGCGGCATTTCAGTAGCAGGCTGCAAGGGCGCTACCGGCTGCGGGATAATAATAATAGTACCATCCACAATTTTGTAAGAAAGCGGTACATTCTTCAAACAATTATCCAAGACCTGCCGGATGGTAGCATCTTTTACTTTAAAGGACACCTTTTTATCTCCCAAAATGCCTATCTTCTCATTGCTGTACAAAAAGAGATAGCCACTTTCCTGCTCAATTTGGGAAAAAGCCTCTTTCAGCGTAATGTCATGCACAGAAAGTGTGATAATGTTTTTTTGAGAATACGCCCGGGCTGAAACCTGCAGGCATCCAATAAATAAAAACAAAGTAGCCAGTTTCATCATCCGCAAAAATTTAGTTAAAATACGTGGCCAATCATACCCTTGTTTTTTAGGTTGTGATTTTTCCATAAATTTGATTGTTTTTTAAGTGAAACATACGGGTTATTTATTACGCAAAAGTGAATGCCTTGTGTTTTACGATTTTTTCGGGGATGTTTCAGCATCCCCGTTTTTTTTTATTCTGAGACTATGATGGTTCTTCCCTCAATGTCAAAGTTTGCTCCACCAGTCAGTTCCAGCATGTTTAATACTTTGGATATATTCTCCTGGCGGCGTATGGCTCCGGTAAAATGACTGACAGGAACCTTACTATTTTTATATGCTACTTCCACCTTGTACCATCTGGCCAGCCTTCGCATAATAGCCGGCAGGTCATCATTGTGAAATACGAACAAGCCATTCTTCCATGCCACTTCCTCGCTTACATCGGCATCTCTAATCAGCTTCATCTGCCCGTTCTTTTCTAATTGTATTTGTTGTCCCGGAGTCATTACATCGGAATTTCCCTGACTATTCAAAGACTGTACTTTCACCTTTCCCTCCACAAGAGTCGTTTTTATAACTGTCTCATCACTATAAGCATTAACGTTAAATTGTGTTCCCAATACCATCACCTGCATATTGCGTACTGTGACGATAAAGGGCTTGTAGGCATCCTGAGCGACTTCAAAATAAGCTTCGCCCGTTATTTCTACCTGCCGTTCTTTACCTGTAAAAGCCGTAGGAAAACGAATAGAAGAAGCAGCGTTGAGCCATACCTTTGTGCCATCAGACAACCTAAGCTGGTATTGGCCGCCACGCGGAGTAGCCAGGATGTTATACTGGAGACTTCCCTTTATAGAATTGTTTTGTGACGGCTGATATGCCAATTCACCACTATCCAGTTTAACCACTTGCGAATTGCCTTGTTTTGTCAACGTTCCGTTCGCAGCCTGATCTAAAATAATGGAAGCGCCGTTAGCCAATGTCAGCACCGCTTTATTTCCTCCGGGCGGTACATCATGAAGCTTGACAGATGCTACCGGTATATTTTCTTTTCCTAAAGAAATATTCTTATTCCATAAATACCATCCACCTGAAAGTACTATAATACCTGCTATGGCTGCAGCCACCCGAATGGCCATCCGTCTCACTTTAGCTCTTCTTCCATCAGCAGAAGGTACTTCCTGTTGTATCTGTTGATACATCCTTTCCCAGTCCACAGGATAGGTTTGAGGATTCTGTCTTATCTGATTCCAAAGTTCCTGCATGCGGGGGCTCAGGATATCTCCCGCATTTTTGCCCTTTAGCAAAGACACTAATTCTTCCACTTCCCGGGGGGTACATTCGCGCAGGAGGTATTTATTAAATAGCTGTTGTAATTTTTCCTGATCTGCCATATCTATAAGCAAGACACCTGATAACGAGCACAGGACTAATAGGCGTAAATTTTTTTTACTTCAAAAACCAGAAAACGAACAAAAAAAGTGTAACGCCGTGTTTGGCAAGGTAAGAACGTATGAAACGAAGCGCTTCCACCAGATGATTTTTTACGGTGTTTCTGGAAAGATGTAACCGGCTTGCAATTTCTTCCAGTTTCAGGTGCTGGTACCTGCTGAGCCTGAAAACCAGACTACGTTGGGGAGAAAGTTGTTTCAATGCATCCTCTATCAACTGCTGGCATTCACCTGCCGCCAGCAAATCTTCCACATTATTGGCAGCCGGTGTCATACTATCTTGTAATTCATGTAACAACCTGGAATCATTGGCTGCTTTTCTCAAATAATTTAAGGTTCTGTTCCGGGCCATGGTAAAAATATAATGTTCCATATCATTAATATGATCCAGTTCACCACGATTCATCCATAGCTTAATAAATATCTCCTGTGTAATATCTTCCGCAGCATCTCTGGAGTGCACCATAGCTAATGCATAACCGTACAAACGGTTCTTATAAGTATTGTAAAGCTGCTTAAAAGCTTCCTCTTCCGTCAAAACTTGAGTTAAAATAGGCATTATTAACCTGAATGTAACAGTTTTCCGGCTACAATATTAAGTAATACTTAATAGAAACAAAATAAAAATTCTTTAATTCTCAAGATGTAACCTTTAACACTTTTTAAGCGCCCGTATGGAAAACAGCATTCATTACACGACATAGAATAATATCCAATGGTACCATTCTCTATCTTACAGTCTTATTTCATCTCAATTCCCTCCTTCAACAATATATCCTCTAATGAGCCACCTATTGCAGTAGTCTATTTCCCCAATGTTATATTCGTGTATTTTAGTCCTTCTCATATTTTTTTAGTTCACAGTCATCGCAATAATCATCCATTTAATCCAGGCGATATACCTCTTCCATTTCACTCTATATCTCATTTTTTTGAAGACAGCATAGCATAGCTTCGAAACTTTCCAAAAATCTTGCATAAGTCGCTCCATATCTTTTCTAAAGGAAAACGTCTGTCAGCTATTTGCAGGTGCTTAATCATTATAATCTATTAAAGGAATATCGTTCGTATTCATATTTAATTTTAAAACAATGACAGAACAATTTTCCTCCGGTAACGTTCCGGGTAATGTAAGATGAATACCTTTATCATCTTGGGTAAATTTAACTTCAGCGCCGCCCATAAATTGAGCGCTCAACACTTTGTAACCATTTAGCGCAGGTAAAGTGAAAACTCCTTTCATTGGCTGTAACAGCAATATATTGATCTCGTTTCCCTTTCGTGTACTGGTAAATATTTTGTTCGGCTTATAAGGCCCACCATGGGTATCATAAATAGCGCCGCCATATTTTTTCATCCAGTCTCCTATTTCCTTTAGCCGTTTTATTACCCGTGCTTCAATTTCTCCGTTCGACATAGGGCTGACGTTTAGCAACAGGTTCCCGTTCCCGCCTGCAGTATTGGCTAATATATCAATACACTGCCTGAATGATTTTATTTTATCATTGGGTTTCCATGCCCATTGTGTACCTATGGTAATGCAGGATTCCCATGGGTGATTCATATCAATAGTACCTATTTTTTGTTCCGGCGTAGCATAATCTCCTACTGATTGGGGTGTCAGCTTAGTGTGGTCTCCTTTTCCCAGCCTGTTATTGATGATCACGTTTTTGTCTAATGATTTAATATATTGATACATATTCACTGCTTCTTCTTGTGTCCATGGTTTTTCCCAATTGCCGTCAAACCACAGCATATAAGGATGATACCGGGTGATCAATTCCTTCAATTGATTTTTCATATATATAATATATTTACCCATATTTGACTTGGGATCCCATACACTGTCTTTCGGACTGTGATAGGGGTAATCAGGCTGATGCCAGTCAAGCACTGAATAGTAAATGCAAAATTTAATCCCCTGTTTCCTGCAGGCTTTTGCTAAAGCACCCACCACATCCTTTTTAAAAGGGGTGGAGGCGATATTATAATCAGTATAAGACGATGGCCAGAGGCAAAAGCCATCATGATGCTTAGCCACGATGACCAGGTATTTCATACCGGCATCTTTAGCAGTTTTTACCCATGTATCTGCATTGAATAAAACGGGATCAAACTTTTTATACAAATTATCATACACCTTCACCGGCACCTGTGTACCTCTTGACCAGCCTATTTCGGTTCCTTTTAATGTGACCGGTCCCCAATGAATGAACATACCGAAACGTAAATCCATAAAACCGTTCATGATCTCCGTGCTGGTGCGCAGCGCGGGTGAAATCGTCTCCTGGGCATGGGCCATGGCTTGCAAGCCAAATAATAATCCGCAGGCAATAATTAATTTTCTAAGCATGTCCTTTATTTTCAGTGAAATATTGTTTAACTAAACCATTAGCATCATGCTAAACATTGACTTCCGTTCCGTTCATGCATTGCCTGTATCCAGGCTCAGCGCCTCCGCTTACCATTAAAATACAACCCGTCATAAATCCGGCACTATGATATAAACTTTTCAAATTCGGATTCATTAACCGGTCCCATTCTTCTTCCTTTGTTTCATGCAGCCTTTTGGAAGGCCCTGCGATACCTGCTTGTTGTGAATAACATCCAGGCATTGGTATCTTTCCAATGTTTGATGAATAGTTTTTTTCACCTCTTCAGGTTTGGAAAAATCAAAACTATACTATCGTCTTATAGCGTACAATAGAATATGATAGGAATATGATGGACATTCCTATTATTTTTAAAAATCCGTCCAATATATTTTGAAACCTGCATGATATTTGTTTCAGTTGCCTCAGATAAGAGTTAATTTATTCCTTCCTTTTAATTCGCCATTCTGCCCGCCATTTCCATCGTTACCATTCCGGTATTAATGATCCGTGGACTATTTACTGGATACGTTTTAGTGGCAATAAGCCTGATAAACTCAATGATCTTTTAAGCATAGAACGTGATATCTCACCTACACCTATTAAATCTATCCGTTTTCTGAAAGCTACTATTCACAAAATGCTGACTGTGGAAGATATTGCCCGGCATTTTTGTGATTCTTCTTCCCATTTTTCCGTTTTGTTTAAAAACAAAGTGGTCAGATCGCCTCTTAAATATTTCATACAATTAAAGATACATGATACCTGCCAGCTCCCGGATCAAAGTGAGCTTAAATTAAAGAGATCGCTTCAAAAGTCGGAATCTTGTGTAAAGTTATTCAAAGAACTTATTTCAACATTATCTCACTCACTGATTTATCAAATTTTTGAATAATATCATCAGGCAGTACTGCCAATTTTCTCCATTGTTTGTCGCCGGTAACGCCGGCCTTTGTATAGTCAAATGGTTTAAATCCAATTTGATGAAGGAGATGGTTATTTTTTATACTAAAATTATATTTTTGAGGATGTTTAAATTCAGGATTTACAAACAAGCTATGCTTATCCCTTCCACTGGCCGTTTGCCATTGTTTGAAGGAAAAGGTATCAACAGGCCCACTGCCATATTCCATAGTAGATATCATAAACGGGTTTTTAGTGTGTTTCAACCGCCAATAACAATTACTATCAATAGCCACCTGACCATTTTTCCAACAGCCTTGAAAAAATGTTTCCCCATCTGATAATAAGATGTTATGCTTAAATTCAAAACTCAGATGGTTTTCAATTCGGGAATCTTGCGCAAGGTATTCTTTGCCGAAAGCAAAGATGTTATTGTTGATACGATTATTTCTTCCGTAATGCTGGTGAAAGCTGCCAGTCTTTGTATTGTAAACCAGATTATCTTCCATACGAATTTCAGAGGAACCTTCATCAGGATATAATCCCCATCCTCCATAATCGAAGGAATATATATCGTTAATGATATTATGACTCACTTCGGTACCGGGAGAAACACCCAGCGTATATACCCCGCCCATGTCACTTAAGACCCCCCAACCGATATGATGAATGTGATTGTAAATGATCTTATTATCCACAGAAGGGCTGTACGAATAGCCCCATACCCAGCCTACGGACACACCTGTGTAGCGGAAATCGGCTATATCATTATGTTCAATAATATTATGGGCTGCATCAGCAATAAATACCCCTACTGCAGAGGGGTAATCGTACCCTCCCGAATGTATGATGCAATTCTCTATTTTGATATAAGAGGTAAAATCAGTGGTGTCTTCAGGCAGCCTGGTTTCGCCAATACGAATACCGCCTGCGCCTAAGTCATCTATGTAACATTTTTCCATACTGCAATATTTTACATTCTTTCTGAACCAAATAGCATATTGTCCGGTATGCCTTATACTGCAATTTTGAAAATGAATATTCCGCGCATTATCTATCATAATAGCCGCATCAATGGAGGAAGCTGCCTGGCTGTCATTAAATCCGGTGAAAGCGTTATTGGCATAGCAAAATGAAATTCCGTTAAAGTAAATATTATTTACAGGATCATTCTGATCTCCTTTTATAATCAACAATTTTTCAATTATAGGGATAATTGCTTCCAGTTTCTGTTTGGACGATTCATCAGGAATATATTTCACTACATTATTGGGCTCAAATACCCATTCATTCTTTATGTCTAATGCATGTGCATCATTATCCAGAAAGAAGTATGATTTTTCATCAATCGGATTATAGGGAGCCCATGCAGGGCCGGTAGCATAAAAGCCGGGGCTGGTCGTGCTTAATGAATCAATGGTCCGGATGGT
>SCQV01000179.1 GCA_004299085.1 Chitinophagaceae bacterium
ACGAGCGAATAGCTTTGACAAAAAAAGTTTTATTTGTGCATTCGGGCCTTCCAATTCGTGCATGAGTGTTAAAGGGCCACACACGAATGCACGAATAGCGATGGCAATAAAAATCTTTATGATTGTATTCGTACCTTCAAATTCAATCAATCATCCCTTTGAATTCTGTTTATAAGCCGCTTGGAGTTTTATATCATAATTATTTGCTGCATATCCGGCGCCATTATATCCTTTAGCAAAAGCAGTCCAATTATGGTTTTTTAAATAGGAAACCAGATTATTAACCACTAAAAACTTTCCAAAAACATCCAATTGTTTCCCTTCATTTTCTTTCATGTCCGTAACGAATTCGAGGATTTCATCGTACCCCAATGCTTTAAAATGAAAGCCCATGATTTGGAATAAGCCGTAAGATGCAGAAGAATAAGCAGCTTCTGCCACATCTGCATTAGGACTGATGGAAATGGCCTTCGCTAATCTATCCCATTCACGTTTATCTCCATAATAAAATTTCTTTGTCCAGACAGGATACAACACGTCCTCAAAACCAACCTGCATGGAGGCAGAATCAAACCCTCGTTGTTGCAATTGTCTCCAGAAGATATGCCCTTCAAATAATATTTTTGGCCTTCCGTCAATGAAAAATCCCCTGCCGCTGCTTTCTACAGCATTCACTGCCTTAATCACTGCAGGCTCTAACTGCAGTTGATTAGCCAGATCAACGATATCTGATTCCTGCAAAAATTTCCTTTGCATATCAGATAAATCCACCGGTACTTTATTGACCAGCGTTGTCCACGTTTTAGTATAAACAACACCATCTACCACCAGGTTATTTTTTGACTGAAAGTCCCGAACAGCTTTGTCTGTATGTGTACCAAAGTATCCGGTAGCCTGGAGATTGTACCCTGCTTCATTTAATAATTCCTGGAGCATTTTTACAGCATCGTTCCGGGCGTTGAGTTTAAGAAGTTGCACGTTAAAAGTTTTAAAGGATAAGAAACCGATTGTTTTATCTAAATGATAACATGTTTATTCTCTTCTTTATTTTAATTTTATTCTCCTTACAAGTACCCGTCTGGATGAATCTATTCTCTCCATGCCTGGTGCAACCTTCTCCGCCTTATTTAAATATAAGGAAGCAGAATCATATCTTCCGATCGCTATTTGTGCATTAGCAATCGCAAGGAGCGCATTGCCGCTTTGCTCTACTCCTTTAGTGTTTTTCAATTGTACAACCGCATTTTTCAATTTTGCGACAGCCACGGTATCTCCCGGATTATTAGAAACGATACCCGTAAGCTTTTCTACCTGACTTGTATTGTCTATAACGATATTCCCCACTTTAACGGATTTTATAGCAGGATAAGCCACCATGATTATTGGCAAAAGGAAAAAAGGTAACAACGTAGTAATGGTGCGCTTTTTTATGACACACCAGATCAATAAAAATATCAATATCAGAAAGAGAGGTATGGCCATGATAACGAGGATCGTTTCATAAGAAGGCATATTCTTAAAGAGATCGTTCATGATAAATTGTTTTATACAATGTAATAAAAAATGGATTGTCTATTAGAGAAAATAAATGATTGACATCAACCTGTTTTTTATGAAAAAACACTTTTCCCGGCGATTCTGCTTTTAAGGAAGAGGCGTTAGCCGGCATTCTTATTCTTCACATTCTTCATGTTTTCCCGTTCCATGCGGTGCACATCCACCTTGAAATTGATTTGCAGTTTTGCTTCTACGAGAAATTGAGCTACATCCAGCTTGGTATTAATCTTTTTGAATGCTTCTTTCCATTTTTCCCGCTCAGGATACTTTGCCGTCATCAGCACTTTGAGCAGCCCGATATAAGCAAAACCCCGTTGCATATTGGAAGCTTTTGCATCCACTGAAACTTGCCTGTCCCGGTAAATCCCTATCTTTTTAGCGCTTATCAATTCCTGGCGTTGTTGCATTAATGCTGACTGAGATGATTTAACCTCATCATCTCCACACACATTGCATCCGGAAACGGCCGGATCCGGCAGAATTGTAGGTGCATCCTTCCTCGGAGTTTCAAGCGACAGGAGATGAAGAAAATCATTGGCATTCTTATCCCGCTTTGTCAGGTTTTTTATTCCCAGCAATCTTTCGAGGGTTGCGAGACAGGAAGTGTGATCATAGATTGTATGATCTATGGTACCCTTCTTTACAAATGGGGATATTACAATGGCAGGAACTCTTACTCCAAATTGATCGAATTTAAAGCCATGATGATTATTGCCTTCAGCAAAGGCATCACCCGGCGGAACCACTAACGGTGCACCCTGATTGCTGAGCTTATTATCTCTTGCATTGGGAGGAGCCACATGATCGTAGAATCCGCCGTGTTCGTCGAAGGTGATAAGCAACAGGCTTTTCTCCCACAAAGGAGAATTCCGGATGGCTTCATAAGTGATTTTAACCAGGTTTTCGCCTCTGGTCACATCATCCAACGGGTGCATGGAAGTGCCGCAGGTCATATCACCGCTATGCGTGATCGTATGTCCGTAATTTGGTTCGATAAAGATAAATTTTTTGTTGAAATCCGGATCATTGATTTCGCTCTTAAAATCATCAAAGTCTTTGAACCTGCCCTGGAGCGCATTTAAGTTCATTCCACTCAGAGCAAAGCTGACCGGAAACTCATCGCCTTCAAAAATTAACCAGTCAATACAGTTCGCATCCAACAAATCAAAAATATTCCCATTCTCAAAACGAAAACCATTTAATATCTCGCCGGTTACTGTATCAAACCCGCTAGGACTATTGTCTATTCCACCTGAAGTACCCGCCATCATAAAAAACCGGTTGGGCCAGGTAGGACCCGGCAATGAGGAAAACCAGTTATCACATATAGCAAATTCGGCAGCCAGCTTGTTCAAAATAGGCAACTGGTCATGGGTAAAACAATCCATAACCTTTTCAGGACTAACAGCCGGCTCCTGTTTCAGATCATTATTGTTCTTATTTTTATAATCATAATAAAATCCCGAATTGTCTATCAGTGGATATACACCGGTAGCAGGATCATAATAATCCAGAGGAGTCTGGATGCTGCCGTCTTCCTTATTTTTAAATATTCCCAGTTGATTCAGTACATTTTCAAACTCATGTCCGGGATCAGCCTGCGCGTTGCTTCCATCATTAATCAGGCAGAAATCAGCCGGAACTGTAGCGGGTATTTTAGTGGAGGTATTATCTGTGGGATTATCCAGATTGAAATCAATGGAAGGATTCACACCATTGACAGCAGTTGGCTCGCCGGTGACGGCATCTGTACCTTTGAAGCCGCTAAATCCAAAAATATGATCAAAGGCCCGGTTTTCGAGCATCAATACAAAGAAGTGTTCAATCTTTTGAGGTTTTTTCCGGGACTTAGAGAACCATCTCCCAATAGCACGAACTAAACAAGAAAGGGTATCCCATGCTTTGCAAACCAGCTTGGCAATCCAGGACCATACGGTACACACCGCCTTAACTACCCATGCAAATACCTGACACACCAGATTGGCTACCCAATACCAGGCAAGGCATACCCACTTGGCCACCCAATAATATGCCTGGCAAACCCAATTTGCGACCCAATAATATGCCTGGCAGAACCAACCTGCTATACAGTTCCACGGGCTATACCAGTGGCAGTTCTGCTCCGCCCACTGGGAACATTGGTTAGAACCTTCATCTGCCCATTGAGAACATTGGTTAGAGCCCTCGTCTGCCCACTGTGAGCATTGATTCGAGCCTTCATCTTTCCATTGGGTACATTTGTAACTGGTCTCATCGGCCCAGTTGGCACAGGCAATGACCCCTTCATCCACCCATTTAGTGCATGTTGACATAGCAAGAGTTTTTAATGGTTTAGTAATTTTTTATAAAGAAAAAGACGCCTTATTACCACTAAGACGGACTTTAAACACGAATGCACGAATTCAAATGCTAATGCACGAATAAAATACCCAAAATACCATTCGTGCCGGCCTCAACACAGCGAGGCATTCGTGTTTTTTTTAAACCTTTAATGCCTTATTCTTTAAATCCCGTTATAGAAGAGAGGTATTTATGAGCCTCTCTCTATTTTTATATGATCTTAAAAGGATACCAAGCCTGAGCCTTGCGATTCCTATTCCTGTTAATTTCCCCAATCCTGCTGAAATAAAAATGAACAAAAGGCAGAAAACCCCATTCCACATTAAATCCTTTTGACCGTGGCTAAAAATCACGAAATAGAGAACAACGGCAACAATTGCAGCGGATAGAAATTTCGCCCCCATGGAACAGCCGCATTCCGTACGATATTTCCTTATTTTTTCCGCAAGCAGCATTTTCTCCTCACTCTCATCCGGCAGATTATCCAACAGCATCTTTTCCCTGTAATTCAGTTTTCTCATAATTTTTACAAATTATAGTGAACGATCAGAACTAAATCCTTGATCAAATCACTGGTAAGGGGCGAATGATTGGTATGACTGTTAATCACTTGCCACGTACCGGTTTTCTGGTTACTGAATCCGTAAGAGGCTGTGGGAAAATTTCCATAGCCTGCCTGCTTAAGTGAACCCGTTAAATTGACATTTGCAGGAGAAATAACCTGCAGATTATTCACTGCCGTCAGCGATAAATTATTGGAATTGTCCGCGACCAGCTCAACCGTTTTGATAGCAATATTTCCCGACGCTGCAAAGAACGGAAAGCGGTCTGGCGACAAGTTCAGCGATAATATCTGATCATCAGTTGCTGCTGCAGGATTAAGAAAAGCATACCATTCCGTAGGGAATTCGTTTCTTGCACTGAATATCCGCATCAACCCTTTATCTTTCTGCGAAACCAGCATGTTGTCAATAGCCGATTGCAGGTTTTGCGTAGCCGCATCATTCAATGCCTGCCCTCCTTCCCTGGCCGTGTAACGCAGTTGGATGATTACATCTCCGATTGTGTCATAATCGAACTGCTTCATAGCTGCAGGCAACTGCAAATGCCAAAGGCTGATGGCGCCGGCGCCTTCAAACGGCAGATAACGATCATCGCGGAAATTAAGCTCAAATAAACCATTGTCATTTTGCCCGCTGCTGGTAGCCATAGACTGCACCGATCCTATTGCATCGCGGAATCGCGGATCGTCTGCAGGAATTCCGCCCGAAGTCTTTCTCGGGTAAGTACCGGAGCTATCTGAACTGTTCCGTATGCTATTTTTATTCAAAGTCAGTGTGCAGCTTACAGTCGTATATGGACCCGCCACGCATGGGATCGTGAGAGCGACAGATTTTATCCGGCGCATGTAATGTCCCGGGTAATCCATATCAAACAACTCTTCCGGCAGATTGATCCAGCATTCATTCGTTGTCTTCAATTTCAGCAGGGCAACTCCGTCGAGTTGAGAAAGGGATATGTGCTTGGTCAGTTCATATTCCCGTTGATTTTGTTCATAGTAGGCCATCTCCATTTTCTTCAGATCATACATCAACTGTTCTCCACTCAGCAGGCCTTTTTTAAGACTGTTCCAATAACCAAAATTAATATAGGAACTATCACTCAATCCCAACTCATAGCGGAAACATTGCTCCGCTTTCTTGGCAGTGGAATAGGCAAGATTATATCCCTGGAAATAAACGGTTGAAATCTGCGTGATCATCCAGTTATACAAGTCCTCATTCGTGAATTTGCTGTGCATAAAATCGTCTGCTGCCTGGGCATTGTCAATCTGCAATTGCTGGTTTTGCACTTCTGTTTGAGCTATTTGCAGCCGGATCTGCGCGCCAAGGATCTGCTGCTCAATCTGTTCCAGTTCTTTCTGAGCAAGCGACAATTGGAATTTCCATTCATCGCTTCGGCGAGCATAGCCCGCGAGTGTACTGGCCAAAGCGGCTCCTTTATCCAGGCCGGTGGCAATGGAAGACAACGTCTTCACAGCATCTTCGGCAGAATTCCCAAAACTATTGCCACCTGTCTGCGCAGTAGCAGTAGGGGATCCGCCAAATCCTGCAGCACCTATCATGAAATCAGGAACCAGCTTCAACCCACCCGATAAAGCATACCCAATGGCAATAGCGGCATCAATGGCTGTGGAGCCGGTATTGAGGGCTAAAGCGGTAATTTCTCCCGCGTTCAGTCCGGCGCTTATCAGTCCCTGGTAATAATTGATCCGGAGATTGATTAATTCCTGTTGCTTTTGAAGGTTATTAATTGCGGATTGAGCGTCATCCGCCTGCTTGTTCTTAACAGTCATGACCGCTTTCAATACATTTATTTCCTGTCCTGATCTGAGGAGGGCTAATGCTTCTGCATCCTTTTTCTCAAGGGCAGAGAGCAGGGAAGCTCCAAGAGACTTAATTTCGTTGACCAATTCAGTAGCCTTTTGTACCACCACGCTGAAACGGTAATAGGGCAATGGACTGTTTAAGTCATTCAAAACACTCCCAATGTCCAACCCTGCTGCAGCAGCACGTACGAGCAGGCCGGGATCAATCGGCGGAGCAAAAAGGGCAAGTGGTGCATACACACCCTCAATATTCAGGCAGTGGCGAATATTAAATAACCGGTTTGCAATGGTGTCCCAATACCCAAGTAATTGATCATTATAGGGCAAACAGAAATATAAAGATTGTAATTGTGGTAATCCATTTTGTGGCGTAGTGCCGGTATAGCCGATAATCGTCTGCAATGGCATCAGGTTTTCAATTTCTACCAACGCATTGGATAAAGCATCCAATTTGTATTGTAATTGATAATAATTATCCACCGGTAATTCATAAGCAGGCGGAATGATTTGCGGTTTCGGGCCAAGGATTTGTGAAGCCAGCATATACATCTGTGTCGCTTCGGTAACAGATTCCATCGTATCCTGAGTAAACAGGTAATCTCCCCAGGCGATCAGGTGATCCAGGTATTTCATCACGGCTGTTTTCTGATAAGCGACCGTCCGGTATTCCGCAATATAATGAGGTTGAAACGGATTATTACGCCAGTCACTCACATCATTTACCAAATCCTGCTCGCCGGAGTCAACGCCTTTTAGAATATTATCAATTCGCTGGACGAAATATTTATTATCCACATTGATGAAGAAAGGCTTGGTGACCCAGAACTTATCAGGAGAAGGGTAGGATGAGGTGTCGCTGGGATTAAAAATATAGCGATACCATTTTTCCGCATCTTCAAACTGTTGATTTTGATCCAGCATCTCACCGATCATTAATGGTGCGTGGAAAAACAATTCCCAGTTATACAATGCATATCCCGATTGCTGATTAAAATCCACATCTGCTTTGGGATATCCGGGATCAGGATCGGTGACTCCGTTGGGATAAGTTACCGGATCAGGCGCCTCATCATACACTAAAGCAGTAGGACTGTAATAATTCTTAAAACTGAACTTATTAGGAGATGAATCGTAAGCAATGTCGCCTTTCAACTGCGTGTCCCGGCTCATAAGCGCATTTATGCCGCCTGTAAACAATTGGCGCATGAAATAGCAAACCAAAGGATGGTAAAAATTGAAAAAATGATAGCGGAAAGAGAATGAATGATTTTTGGGAATCGTGGATAATATTTGCTGCAGCTCAGCCGCATTTTGTTCCAGTAAAGCGATGAATAGTTTTTCAAAATCACTGTAAAGAAATTCAAAAGCCTCATCATCTGTCAGTTCAGGTCTTACATAGTAAGCCTGGCTTGAATCCTGGTAAAAGAATGGCAGCAGGGTTCCAAGTGTAGCCTTCAATCCTCTTTCAATAATAGCCGTCTGCCCCTTCAACCCATATTGTAATAAAAGCATGATCATCACAAAACGATCGAGAAAACCCATTTGCAGCGGCACCACATTATTGAAAATACCGGGCGTTAGATTCAGAATGGCCGCACTCTGCAAAGAGAGTGCCTTATCCAGATTCTGGTTTTCCTCATCATCCAGCATATTGTACAAAGTGCTCCAGTCAAAAAGTACCGGTTTGATCTGGATATAATCGTATATCACTACCGGATAGCCCCGGCAGGGATCCAGTTCAAAAGATCCCATATAATTGTAGTAAAGATTACCGTTGGAACCGCTTTGCTGATATTGTTGATATTGTTGTTGGTAATAGCAGTTGATCACCAGATTGCCATTTTGACTAAGTGCATTAAGCAGGGCGTTGACAAGGCCTTTGGTGTCTTTGTTTTGCCCGTAAGTATTAAGAAGTGCCTTTATATCAATGGAAGGCACATCCAGAGCGGTAAACAGAAAGGCTGATTTATCCGGATAGCCACTTTCATAGGCAGTGATAATACCCGTATTATCGTTGTTAGATATTTTTTTAGGCGACCATTTACCATTCTTATATTCACTGTATGCCATCTGGATCTGCCAGTATTTATTAGGCTGTTGTATAGGAAAACTGTTCTGGCCGGCATTGGGAATGGTTACTTGTTGAGGCTGATCTGACTGCTCTGAAAATATTGCCCAAAAAAGATAGAGGCGGTTATTATAAACGACCGGAATGAGGTGATCGCTGTTGATGTCAAGATCAATTTTTTCCCAGGGCGTCCACCGGCGGTCCTCAACCAATGTTCTGAAATAATAGGTTTTCGGATCACCGCCATAAGTTCTCGCGAACACATACAACGTACCGGCAGGATCATCATACCACATATTTTTAACCTCAAGCTTTGCCACACCATCCAGCTTTTCCAGATAAGTCATAAATGAATCTTCCACATTTTGTTCTGTAACTTCATTTTGCTTCAGATCGTTTTCAAGATCAGAGAAAAAAGAAGATTTAACCGGAAGAAGATCCGGCTCAATCCAGTTTTCGGGATAAAGAAAGACTTTGTAATTCGCCTGCCACAAACGGAAATATTTCATCCACTCCCACTGTGTCCAATCGCTGTCAACCGACGAATCCACCACAATATTGCTTTCCAGCGACAACATGCAGCGTTGTACAAATAATTGAACCGAATTGGTCGCCTGAACGATCCTTGAAGTCAACTGGCAAGAGTTCATTTCTACATCCAATAAAAAATAATCGTAGAGATCCGAATCTGTTTTCCATGGTTGGGCGCCGGGGTTAGCCAGCAGCCACGCGACTAAAGCATCCCGCTTCATTTCTCTGAGGTTATTCTGTAATGGCTGCGTCACACTTAGCCAGTCATCATCCGAATATCCTGATTTCAGTGTCTCCACGATCTTTGCTGCATCATCGCTGGAAATAGAAGCCTTACACCACGCAGTTGCGTCATCAGCATGAATATTCAGTTGATTTAAAATCTTAAAGCACCTATAAAGATTCATCAATATCCCTGATGATTTGAAATCAGCAGGAGATTGAATATTCAGGTAATTAGGCGTTTCGACCAGCTTTTTCAAGTCACCGGCATCCCAACCGGTGAGCGCGACCAAATCCGTTTCGATAGCACTAACAGGTCTGGCATTCATGGCATCAATCAAGATATCATAAACCGAAAGCGTCAGTGGCGGAGTAACCGTATTATCAAGAATAATTTCCGGATAATGCTGTTCGAATTTCAGGATATTAATCAGCGTTTCAAAGCTTCCAAAAGTTGTGACAGCCCCTGAAACCGCAGTCAATGGAAGGTTCATATAATCAAGACTTTGCACATCTCCCGCATGAGCAAGCTGCCAAACAATATCATCTGCTGATAATTTCAACTTATTCACCACGAAGCATATCTTCTGTAAACGGAGATAATCATTAAACTGGGCTGGATAATCTGCAGCAGATAATACAGTTATTTTATTGACAAAATTATCGGAGGTGTAATCAGTATAAAAAGCAGGAACAGCACTCAACAAACCGGCAGCGACTGTTTTATCAGCCTGGAGCCAATTACTGATTTGAGTAACCAGCGTATTCTGTTGTTGCAATTGCCGGTATATGGGTGAAATAATGTTTAGGAAATAAGCAAACCTGTTCGCAGCATTCACCCAGAGAATAGCCCGCAACGTATTAATGTCAGCGATGGAAGAAAAGAAAACATGTGAAGGATCATCATCAGTTTGCTGAGAGGCTGAGTAGAGGTTGTTCACCGCTTGCTGATAAGCAGCGTCGCCACTGAGTCCGAGAAGGCTGGCCTGGTCTGTTGAACTCATAAAACCCACCAGCACCAGCAACTTATTATCATTATCATAACTGATTTGCGTGGCGAGAGAATCCGGGAACGTGATGGCCGGTAATACTCCGAGGTCT
>SCQV01000180.1 GCA_004299085.1 Chitinophagaceae bacterium
GGGTTGGTTTCTCCTGAAGAATCCCGGCAAGTGGAAAGTATGGCTGTTGCTCACCCGGAAATAAAGGAAGCTATTGAATCTTACCGGAAGACGATGGAAGCTTTTGCTGATACGCATGCAGTTCAGCCACCGGTTCAACTCAAATCCCGCATTATGGACGCCATAAGGGAACAAAAAACTAAACATCCGGAATCAATTGCGCCAATAACATCAATCACCCAACCCAATGCCTTGCTTTTATCTTTAAATAAATGGAAAAAACTGGCTGCCGCCGCTGTCATTTTGCTGATTGCCAGCATCGCATTGAATGGCATTTTTATTGGGAAATACAGACAATATAAAGGCCGTTATGATGTATTGGCATTGAATCAAAAACAACTTTTCACTCAAAATAAGACCTTACAAACAAGCGTAGAGCACCTGCAGCAAAGTATGCATGTTATCATGGATCCTTCCATGAAACCGATACTGATGGAAGGTGTCACCGCGCATCCGGGCATGCTGGCTACCGTATATTGGGATCCTCAAAGCCGCCATGCTTATTTGGGTAATACCAATCTACCCGCTCCGCCTTCGGGAAAATCTTACCAGTTGTGGGCTATTGTCAATGGCAAACCGGTGAGTATGGGTATGTACAACCCAGCCAATGAAAAAGGACTGATAGCTATGGAAAATGTGGAACATGGGACTGTGCAGGCTTTTGCCATTACCCTCGAAAAGCAGGAAGGCAGTCCTGCGCCTACCATGAGCCAGATGTACGTCATTGCAAAAATTTAAGACTTCTTCTTTTGAATCCACTACGGGATATCATTTTATCCATTTTGCCACTGCGGGACAAAGGCACTAAGTTTTACAAAGACTTGTAAACAATTAACTGTGCTGGATGCTTTCTTTGTGCCATCGTGTCTTTGTCGAAAGGACTCCTACGGAGTGGCGAGTTTATACTTTCCAGATTGGAATTCTTTTTTTCATCATTGAGATAATTTTCACTTTTCTTTTCTTCCAGAAAATCCATTGAGATATAATTCCCGTATATCTTATCAAACCGGTTTCTGAAAACAATTTATTTCACATAATTAAAATCTTTTTTTATGAAAAGGTTATCATTAGCCGTAGCAGGCTTATTCGTTGCTACATTTTTTTCTTTCGGTTCCGCGAATGCACAAATGAAATCCGAAAAACCTAAAACGGTTGGAGGCGCTATGATGTATTCAACTAAAAATATCATTCAAAACGCTGTTAATTCAAAAGATCATACAACATTAGTTGCAGCAGTAAAAGCCGCAGGATTGGTTTCTACGCTCGAAGGGTCTGGGCCTTTTACCGTATTTGCTCCCACTAATGAAGCATTTGATGAATTACCCGCAGGAACTGTCAATACGCTGCTGGAACCTGCAAACAGAGCGGAACTTACTTCCATTCTTACCTACCATGTGGTACCAGGCAGATTAGATTCAAAAACATTAATGCACATGATCAAAAAAGGGCACGGCAAGGCCATGTTAAAAACAGTTAATGGCGGCATGCTTACGGTCATGATGAAAGATCATCATTTGTGGGTAATAGATGCCAAAGGTGATAAAGCCGAAATTACTATCCCGGACGTCTATCAGTCTAATGGAGTTATTCAGGTTATCAATAAAGTGTTGATGCCGGCTTCTTAAAGAGGCACTGTTGCAGAGGTTTATTTACCTGAGGTGAGGTTGCGGAGCGAAGGGGAATCGGCATATTCCCCTTCTTTATAAAAAGAAATTTTATTTTATAAAATCCATCCTAAATAAATTTCCGTACCTATCTTTTATAAAGAATCAATATTCAATGTTTTTTAAAATATATCACGTATGAAAATCAATAAAAAAATCAGGATTGCTCTATGGTCTGTCTTAGGGATTGCTGTGTTACTTTCCCTTACGTTGTTAGTGCATGTAATTATCATGGTGAAAGCAATGCGGGCGCTCCCTGATGCCACTATACAAATGGCAAGAGCAGACTTTATGCAACCGGTAGATTCCATGAACGCTATCCAAATAGAGAATACAGTGATGGATCAGCCGGGTGTAAAATCAACTTATTTTAATTCAAAAGATTATACCATAGTTTATAGTTTCGATAATAGAGTCAATAATGCTCAAAATATTTATGACCATGCTATCAAAAACGATGGTTTTAGCTCTGTCCGTTATATTGTAGCTGCCAGTGATTTATCTAAAGGATGCCCCGTGATGAATGGTAACTCTTTTTACGGAAAACTAACTGCTTTTGTCGGAAGATTTGTCAACTAAAAATATTTAATCATTCAAAAAAAATAAATCATGAAAACACAACCAAAATGGATGATATTATCCGCTGTTGTCCTTGCAGGTATTGTTGCCTTTAGCTCCTGCAAAAAGAATTCGGTGACTCCTCAATTGGCAACCACGCCGTTATATGACACTTTAGGATGGTTTGCCCAGGGCGCCACCGGCCCCGTGGCCGGACAGGGAACTAAAATGGTGTCAGATCCCGATAATTCCGGGCATCAGATCCAGGCAGGAAGGCTTGCTATTCGCACCGTGGTGAATAAAGCGCTGGGAGTGATAGCATCAGATACTTCTCTGGCAAAATATTTCCCTGTACTTCTGGGAGAAGTAGGCGCGGGAAATACGACAGGATTGGCA
>SCQV01000181.1 GCA_004299085.1 Chitinophagaceae bacterium
AAAAATGCTTATGCTACGCTTTCTTATGTGTCAGTAGCGTATTCCACCATACCGGATTCTTCCATCAAGCTGACGGATAATGAATTACAGGATTATCTGAATGCCCACGCTGCCATGTATCAGCAGCAGGCATCCAGAAGTATTGAATATGTGGCTTTTGACGCTATTCCAAGCGCTAATGATACCGCTACCATCATGAAAGGGATTAATTCTCTGAAAGCTCAAATGGATACGCTTTCTGTGGAGGATGTTCCGGGATTTATTTCCAGAAATTCGGAGAGTAAATTTTACGATGGATATATCCCCGGCAGCATGATTCAGTCCTCTCAAAAAGATTCTCTGTTTTCCTTACCCGTGGGCAAGATAATGGGCCCTTATTTTGATCAGGGGATGGTGGCTTATGCGGAAATGCTGGGTAAAAAATCCATGCCGGATACGGTGGATGTTCAGCAACTGGTAATCAGCACCCAATTATATCCGGACTCCATAGCCAAGAAACGAATTGACAGCATACAAACTGCCGTAAATGGCGGCGCTTCCTTTGCGGCTATGGTGGCTGAATTTTCTGACGGTTCAAAAGAAAAAGGCGGAGCGATGACGATTACGCCGGGTAATCCCAATATTCCACAAGAATTTAATGATTTTGTTTTCAATCATAAGGCAGGTGATATGGGTGTTGTGAAAACACAATATGGCTATTTTTTAATAAAAATCACTGACCAGAAGAATTTCGAGAATGCGTATAAAATTGCGTATCTGACGCAAGCCATGGATCCCAGCCAGGAAACGGATAATGCCACTTTTTCTGCAGCCAGCCAGTTTGCAGGAAATAACCGCACCCGTGCCGCTTTTGAAAAATCCAGCAATGGCCAGAACGGCCTTTCGAAAAAAACAGCCGCTGATATTTTACCCTCCGCCTTTGATATCCAGGGAATAGGCGCGGCAAGGGAACTGATACAATGGGCCTTTAAAGCTAAAGTGGGCGATGTGTCCGATGTTTTTTCTTTGGGAAATAATTATGTGATAGCAGTGCTCTCCGGAATAAAAGATAAAGGAACCGCTAAACTTTCAGATGTAAAGCCTCAGATAGAAGCCCTGGTGCGCAGGCAAAAGAAAAGCAGTGAAATAGCTGCCAAAATGCAGGGAAATTCTTTGGAAGCGATCGCCAAAAGTGTGAATGATTCTATTGCTCAGGCACAACATATCAATTTTATGACACCCTTTATTCCGGATGCCGGCTATGAGCCCAAAGTGGTGGGCGCCGCATTTAATCCTGCTTTAAAAGGTGGTAAATTGTCTTCTCCCGTTTATGGAAATAATGGCGTGTATGTGATTAAAGTAGATTCTGTAACGAATGAAACACCGGCCAATGCGGATTTTGCACAGGATATCAAACAACAGGAAATGATGTTGCAGCAACAAGTTGGTCAACAAATATTGGAAGTATTGAAAAAGAATGCCGATATTGAAGATCGCCGGCTTAAATTCTTCTAAAGAGGAGTCTCACTCATGGATTCTATTGTCAATAAAATTGCAGTTAGTGGTATCATCACTATTGACCCGGTAGATTTCCTGCCGAAAGAAGAAATATTAGTTTTTGATTTGAAGCCATTTCTATTCAGGGAACTCATTCTGAAAGAAAAAGATTTCAGAGAAGCCTTAAAAAACCAGGATTGGGAACAATATAGGGATAAAACAGTGGCTGTCACCTGCAGTGCGGACGCCATTATTCCCATGTGGGCTTTCATGCTGGTAACTTCTTATTTAGCATCTGTAGCTTCTGATATTTTATTTGGAGATAACGAGGAAGCCATCAGGCAATCGGCCATTAAATCCGTAGATAAATTAGATTTGGAAGAATTTCGTGATCAGCGCCTGGTGCTCAAAGGGTGTGGCGACCGGGCTGTTCCAGCAGATGTTTACATCGCTTTGATGAAAAAACTGAAGCCGGTAGTCAAAAGCGTGATGTTTGGGGAACCGTGCAGCACGGTGCCGGTGTATAAGAAGAAATAAATCTCGCTAATTTATTTAATGGCTATCGGTAATCGTGTAAGGTGCCATAAGTCGCAACAGAATTCTTGTCATAGATAGGATACTATCTAAAACCGATTCTTGAAAAACAACCACTCTTTCTTTCAAGTCCTTGTTTATTATCCGGGTGCTGTGTTACTTTTCGTCCCGCTTTGGGCGAGATAACCATCTCGTCTAAGCCGAGGACAAAAAAGATCAAGAAAAATCCCTGCCTTTGCCTTTGGCAGGCAGGAAGGCTTCGACTTCACTTCGATCTCGCTACCAATGATACATTTCGTAAGTATTTGATAGTCAATAGTATTAAATATTGGACTTTTGTTCTTAAATTTTATTTCTTTAAACGTTCTTTTGGCTTAACCCAAAAGAACCAAAAAGTCAAGGCTCCATAAAAAATTGCTAAAAATTTAACCAGATGGCTAAAATGAAATAAGCTCGATCACCGTAATATCGCCAAGCAGATGTAGGACTTACCAGCATTTTGTAAAGCCTGGCAGTTGTAACATTTATTTCATTTCTTAACG
>SCQV01000182.1 GCA_004299085.1 Chitinophagaceae bacterium
AGACGCTAAGCCACTAAGCTTCACAAAGAGTTATCAATTAGTTAGTTATACTTCGTGTATTCTTTGTGCCTTTGAGCCTTAGTGGCAGTTTTTGACTTTTCGGAGTGGATTCAAATCTTAAACTCCTAAACCTCTTTCGAGGCAGTTCCCGTTTAGAATGCAGGAGTTGGTCCTTATTTATTATTTGGTGCTTGTTTTTTGGCGCCTGGAACTTGTGCTGCGTTTAAAATTCTATCTTATTATTGCTTCTGTCCACATCAGCCATTCGTTGTGAAGGATCAATTTCAATACTTTTTATTTCCGATTTATTCACAGGCAGCTTTACTTCATACACCGGATTTGTCCATGGCCATGCAGGATATATTTTTCTCTGGACAGAAGGATTCTCATTGGGCTTTTGTCCGAACATCATATACATGGGAATATATTCCGTTTCCTGCCTGCCATCTTTAAAAGTGACCAGCAAATCTATGGGCATGGGCATTTCACCGATACGATGTAAAACAATCTTTGTTTGACCATTTTCATCCAGGACAGCATCTATACTGTAATCAATTGTTTTTGTCGTGCGAATCCAATATTCTTCATACCAATCTAATTTCATACCGCTTACTTTTTCTGCCACGCGTATAAAATCGTTGGCATCAGGATGCTTAAAGCTCCATTCCTTATAATATTCCAATAAAATTTTATCCCGGATTTTATCGCCCACAATGTATCCAAGCTGCTCTAAAAATACGGCTCCTTTTGAATAGGCATTTTCTTCATAAGCAAAGTTTGTACTGTAATGATCTGCATGGGTGGTCATAGGCTCAGCCAATCCGCTTTTCACCAGCATGAAATATCCGCGATACGCATTCGCTTCTCCCAAAGGCAAAGAGTTATCCAATCTGTCTAATGTTTTCATCCTTCCTTCCGGATCATTTTTGAAAACGGAATCTGCAAACGCATGATAATAATAATCGGATACTTTCCCTTCCGCGTAAGTCGTAAAGCCCTCATCCATCCAGGGAACTAATGATTCATTGGTTCCCATCATCATCTGATACCAGCTATGCATCCATTCGTGGAAAGCCGTTCCAAGGCTTGGGCCTTTTATCAGAGTTGCCATCGGATATTCCATACCACCATCGCCGCCCTGTATAAAAGAATATTGCTTAAAAGGATAAAGTCCAAAATGTTTTTCTATAAAAGGCAACACTCGGATAGCCGCTTTTAAAAGATCATTCCAAGCTTGTTCCTTAGATGGATCTTTCTTGTAAATAACATTGATAACTGTATGCGCTTTATTGTCAGCCACTGCCGAAATATGCTCATAACCCGGATCGGCAGCCCACACAAAATCATGCACATCCGGTGCATAAAAATGCCAGGTTAAATCGGCAGCTTTAGAATGAATAACTTTTGTCCCCGGTTTTTCATATCCATAGCCAATCTCTTGTGCATTATGCAAATAACCGGTGGCACCCAATAAATAATTTTTATCAATGGTAATCTTTACATCATAACTACCCCAAACACCATAAAATTCGCGGGCAATATAAGGTGTAGGATGCCAGCCCATATAATCATACTCACATATTTTAGGATACCATTGGCTCATGGAATAACGAACACCTTCCGCATTATCTCGTCCACTTCGGCGAATTTGTACCGGTACCTGGCATTTGAAAGTCAGATCGAAATCCACTTTAGATTTGGGAGGTATTGATTTATGGAGAGGCACTTCCAAAATAGTTTCATGATAAATCATCTTTTGAGGAATACCATTCATCTTTAAAGTTACTACGCTGTCATAGCCGATTTCATCCGGTGTTAAATGTTCAATGCGGTCGCGAACCCGCCGGTCCCAGTCACGAATGGTATCTCCTTTTTGACTTAGTCCAAGAATTGTTTTTCCTAATTCACGACTGCGTACATCCATCATGCTGCCGGGCTGAAAAGCATTCCAATATAAATGAAAAAATACCCGGTAAAGGGTATCGGGAGAATTGTTGGTATAAACAAGATGCTGAATGCCCGTAAGCTCGTTCGTCTGCACGTTCAGCTTCACATTCATCTTATAGTCCACATGTTGCTGCCAATAACCGTGTTGTGCAAAGGACGGAGCGGATAGGGTTAATAAAAGGAGGGAAACAAGAGAAATATAAACTTTCTTCATGACAAAGGATTTAAACAAGAACAATAAGACCATCAGGCAATAAAGCCATCAGGCTATCAATACATCGTGATATTATCACTGATCATTCTGCCACGGGTATTGAAAAAAAGATTACGTTTCTGAATGGCGCTTTTTTCAATTTGTAATTTATAACGGGTAATGTTCCCGGGTAAATTTACTATATAAGTATGATCCACCTGCCAGCCGAGATATTTACTCTTATTAAATCCATCCTGGATCTGCTGGGGAAGTGCGGAAAATGGCATCGCTGTTTCCGTCCATTGCCAGATTCCTTTAGAAGTATATTTTGCCGTACTGACACTGTCTTTTTGGTAGAAATGTACAAGTACAAAAACCAGCCTGTTTTCATATTGGGCGCTGTCAGCACCTGGATATTGTTGGGTAAACGCATCTTTCACCAGTGACGGAGCATCTTTCACTTGCGCATGAGCGCTTTGAAAGATAAAAAACCCGCTTAATGCGAAAAGGGAAAATAATGCTGTCTTCTTCATATCGAATTTTTTTTAGAATATGCAAATGTATAAACGTCAGGGAAAGGTACAAAGTATATGATGTATAGAGTTGTTAAGGATGTGTAAAAGTTGTTTGAGATCCGGAGTGTTTCAGGTTTCACATTCCTGATACGGACTACTTACCATTTACTATTAACTATTTACTCCATCTCTGCCTCCTGCCGCTGCTTGCTTTCTGCTCCGGCTATTACAATCACAATCTCCCCTTTTACCTTTTTATCTTTAAAATAATCGTACACTTCCTGCAGCGTACCTCTTTTATTTTCTTCAAAGATTTTGGTCAGTTCTCTGCTGACAGCACATAAACGACCGGCGCTGAAATAAATTATCAGTTCAGATAAGGTTTTTACAAGGCGCATGGGCGATTCATAAAAAATCATGGTGCGTTCTTCCTCTGACAGCTTTTTTAATAAGGTTTGACGCCCTTTTTTCAAAGGTAAAAATCCTTCAAAGGCAAAGCGGTTCATGGGAATGCCGCTATTGACCAGTGCAGGCACAAAAGCAGTGGCACCGGGCAAACATTCTACCGGAATATTCTGCCTGATGCATTCTCTTACCAACAAAAAACCGGGATCAGAAATGCCGGGTGTACCTGCATCCGTCAGCAAAGCCATCGTTTCTCCCTGCTGAATACGATGAACTAAGTTATACGTTACCTGGTGCTCATTATGCTGATGATAAGCGGTAAGCGGTTTTGAAATCTGATAATGCCTTAATAAAACAGAAGAAGTACGTGTATCTTCTGCAAGAATAACATCCACTTCGTTGAGTACTTTTACAGCCCGATAAGTGATATCACCAAGATTGCCAATAGGGGAAGGTACGAGGTATAGTCTGGACATTTTTTAATGAAATTGAAAAGTGGAGATCAAAAATACATCAAAGAATTCCATTATGTATTTACCATAAAACTATGACGAATGCCATTTGGTAAAAAGTATAACCTTTAACCAAACGGCATCAATTACAAACCGGAAAATCAGAGATCAAAAAATCAGAGATCAGCGATGTTTTAGTATCTGTAATAATCCGGCTTGAACGGACCATTCTTCGGAATACCCAGGTATTTAGCCTGTACATCGCTCAGCTCATCCAATTCAACACCAATTTTCTTTAAATGCAGACGGGCTACCTTCTCATCTAAATGTTTAGGTAAAGTATAAACTTTGTTTTCATATTTATCATGATGATTCCAAAGTTCTATTTGTGCCAAGGTCTGATTAGTAAAAGAGTTGCTCATCACGAAAGAGGGATGGCCTGTAGCGCAGCCTAAATTCACCAAACGGCCTTCAGCTAATAAAATAATATCTTTTCCGTCAATAGTATATTTATCCACTTGTGGTTTAATTTCCACTTTGGTATTTCCGTAATGTTTGTTCAGCCAGTCCACATCAATTTCAATATCAAAATGGCCGATGTTACAAACAATAGCCTTGTCTTTCATCAGGCGAAAATGTTTTTCAGTCACGATATCACGACAGCCTGTAGTGGTTACCACGATATCTGCTTCTTTAACGGCATCTTCCATTTTCTTTACTTCATACCCGTCCATCGCAGCCTGTAAGGCGCAAATCGGATCAACTTCTGTAACGATTACACGGGCGCCTGCTCCATGCAGTGATTGTGTAGAGCCTTTTCCTACATCACCATAACCCGCAACCACAGCCACTTTCCCAGCCAGCATTACATCGGTGGCGCGGCGTATAGCATCCACTAAGCTCTCGCGGCAGCCATATTTATTATCAAACTTAGATTTGGTAACCGAATCATTTACATTGATAGCAGGCAAAGGAAGCGTACCATTCTTAACTCGTTCATAAAGACGATGAACACCGGTGGTTGTTTCTTCGCTTAATCCATGCACATATTGCACCAGCTCTGTATATTTATCCAGCACCATATTCGTCAAGTCACCGCCATCATCGAGGATCATATTCAACGGCTTATCCTCACTTCCGAAAAATAAAGTCTGTTCAATGCACCAGTCAAATTCTTCAGCAGTCATCCCTTTCCATGCGAAAACCGGAATACCGGCAGCGGCAATGGCGGCAGCGGCATGATCTTGTGTTGAAAAAATGTTACACGAACTCCAGCGGACTTCAGCACCTAATTCGATGAGCGTTTCAATTAATACGGCAGTCTGAATGGTCATGTGCAGGCAACCGGCAATTCTTGCACCTTTCAACGGCTTGCTTGCGCCATATTCCGCACGAAGAGCCATCAGCCCGGGCATTTCAGCTTCCGCCAGCTCGATTTCCAAACGTCCCCATTTGGCGAGGGATAAATCTTTTACCTTATAAGGTAATTTCAGATCAATGCTTTGAAGATTGTTAGACATAGTTATCCTTTTTAATAAAATTTTCGAAAAATTCGAACCGCAAAATTAAATAAGTAGAATGAAACGGGGGTAAATAATCATATTTTTAGAACATTTGGCTCTATTTTTATAGATTTACAGGATAAATCATTAATCAGGTATGAAAAAACCATCTGAAAAAGCCAATTTCACTACTCCACTGCAGGCAAGCGAACTAGACGAAAAGGACCTGGCAATCCTTCGCCTGCTGCAGGAAGATGCTAAAATAACCGTCCGGGAAATATCTGCTAAAATACATTTGAGTCCTACACCGGTACATGAGCGGATAAAACGAATGGAAGAGGAAGGCGTCATTACAAAATATGTGGCCCTCGTGGATCATTCCAAAATTGGAAAAGGATTAATGGTCATTTGTTATGTGTCTTTAAAAGAGCATAATAAAAAAGCAGGTATCAATTTCATTAAAGCTATCCGCGCTATGAAGGAAGTGACGGAGTGTTACAGCATTTCAGGCGAGTTCGATTTTATGCTGAAAGTAGTGGAATCCGATATGGATGCTTACTACGATTTTCATGTGAATAAGTTAAGTCAAATGGAAAACGTAGGCCATGTCCAGAGTATTTTTATTATGGGCATTATTAAGCAAACCCATCAATTAATTTTTGGATAAAAATTGAAAAAATGCAGGCAGAGCCTGCATCCATGTTGATATGTCATGCTTCCCTCCGGCGATTTCGTGGTAAACAATATCGCCCGGATACTGATAACCTTTTTCAACTAACTCATTCATCACATCTAAAGTATCATCAATTACATCAATGATACCGTTCTTATTCCTGTCTTCCTTTTCATCTTCAGTTCCACATTCAAAAAAGAATTTTAAGTCAGGATGGTAAACTCCTTCTCTGAGGCGCCCGAGAATGATACGATCCTTATATTCATCATAATCATCTTCTAAGCTTTTACCGCGCCACCATAGAGAACCGGAAAATACGCCGGCTTTTGAAAAAACATCCGGATGATTCCACACGATATCCAAAGCAGATAAACCGCCTAAAGAAAAGCCGGCAAAGGCTTTGGGAATATCATTTATTTTATGAAAATGCTGATGCAAAAACGGAAGCATTTCTTTCATAATAAAAAAGGTATAGGCGTCTGCTTTTGAGCCTCTGCCCTCATAATTCGGCATACCTGCAATACCATACTCCTGCTTACGCTCCCTCCCTGCATGAATACCCACTATCATAAGCGGATTGATTATTCCATGTGCATCCAATTCAGATAACATTAAGGGCAATCCGCAATGAATCAAATCCTGCCCGTCATTGAACAATACCAACATAGCAGGTTTTGTATGTCTCATTCTGAAGGAATAATAAACATCGAATAGCACTTTTCTTTTTAAATAGGTTGAAACAATAACGCCTGTTTCCATAAATCAGATATTGAACTGAAACGCTTTGTAAACAGGGGCCAACCTTAGTAGCATAGCCGATAGCCGGAGAATT
>SCQV01000183.1 GCA_004299085.1 Chitinophagaceae bacterium
TTGGCCGGTCCTGAACTTTGAATATATTGACGATTATATTTATCGGCCTGCATTATGCTTCCAGAATAGTCAGACTGTCTTTTATCATTTCAACGCATTCATCCAATTGCTTCTGATTAATGATTAAGGGGGGGGCAAGACGTATTTTATCCTCATGTGTAGGCTTTGCCAGCATTCCATTCTCTTTTAATTCCAGGCAAAGATTCCATGCCGCATTTTTATGCTCATGGCGGATTACAATTGCATTCAACAACCCTTTACCTCTTATCATTTCAATATTTGGAGAATGCAGCTCCGCTAATTTTTCTCTGAAATAATCTCCCATCTTTGCTGCATTTTCTGCCATCTTTTCCTCTTGCAGTACTTGCAATGCAGTGATAGCGACCTTGCATGCCAAGGGATTTCCACCATAAGTAGAGCCATGTTCTCCAGGCTTTATGGTCAGCATCACTTCATCATCAGCCAATACCGCTGAGACAGGCATAGTACCACCCGATAACGCTTTGCCCAAGATTAAAATATCAGGATGCACATCTTCATGATCGCAGCAAAGCATTTTTCCCGTACGGCAAAGTCCGGTTTGTATTTCATCTGCTATAAATAATACATGCGCATCTTTACAATACTGAAAAGCTTTGGATAAATACCCTTCATCGGGGACAACGACACCGGCTTCACCCTGGATAGGTTCCACTAAAAATCCTGCTACATTTTCATCCTGCAAAGCCTTTTCCAATGCAGGTAAATCATTGTAGGGAATGACTTCAAAACCGGGCGTATAAGGCCCATAATTATTTTTTGAAGTGGGATCTGTGCTGAATGAAATAATACTAATGGTTCTGCCGTGGAAATTGTTTTCACAGACAATTATTTTTGCTTTGTTTTCAGCTATGCCTTTTACCTCATAAGCCCATTTGCGACAAAGCTTTAAAGCCGTTTCCACACCCTCCGCGCCGGAATTCATTGGTAATACCTTATCATAACCGAATAGCTTAGTGATAAATTCGCAAAATTCTCCCAAAGTGTCATTATGAAAAGCCCGTGAAGTAAGCGTCAGCCGCTCTGCCTGATCTCTAAATACCTGTATAATTTTAGGATGGCAATGACCCTGGTTAACCGCGGAATACGCCGACAAAAAATCATAGTATTTTTTACCGTCCACGTCCCATACATAAACCCCTTTTCCTCGCGTAAGCATCACCGGTAATGGATGATAATTATGTGCACCATATTTTTCTTCCAGATCAAAATAATGGCGGCTTTTTTCTGAAGTCGAACTTGTATCTATCATAACCCAAAATTACAAAAATTATCGTTTAATGATTTTGAATAGTTGTTTCAGAGTGCTTCCAGAGTTGTTTCAGAATGGTTTCAGGATTGTTTAGTACTAATAAAACTTGGAACCATCGCCTGAGGCGAGGCAGGCTTGGAACCTGAAACCTGGAACATTTACCCCGGCAATTCTGCCTTTTCATATTCATTTAACTTATTTAGTTCGAGAATGGTTGTCGTGTCATTGTCACTCTCATAATACATAGAAACAAACTTTGCTCCATAAATAATTTCATTATAATAATAAGAAGTCCGCTGAACAATGGTGGTGGAAAATACCTGGTCAAAACCGGTGATTTGCACGACAATCTCAGCCTGCCCGTGTTCCAGGTCTTCCTTGGAAAGGCTTTGAAAAGGGCTTTTATGGTCTATGGGATGAACAATCGTCCAGTTCATATTCAGTGAATCAATATGATTTCTTTCCAGGTCAAGCGAATAAAATCTGTAAGCAGGCTTCCCATTCTCTTCCACAGTTAAGCCAAAGTTCACATGAATATCCACATTGATCAAATCATGCCTGTCTTTATATCCTACCATACGGAACATCAGCGCAGTCATGCCCCGGTAAGGCGATATTAATGCATGATGGCTGAAAGCCAGAAAAGAGCGCGGCCGGGCAAACCGTCCATAGACCAATCCGGTCAGGATAGCAAAAATAACTAATCCGGAGAGCGCCTCAAAAGAAGAAACAAAACTTGCCCAAAAGCCGGTAGGGGTAATTTGTTTAAAATCCACTGCAACAGTGGTCAATGCCTGCACACTGTAAAAAAACAAATGAACTAAATAAATAGGAGTATGAACATAACTACTGGGGGTCCCAAATTCTCCCTGCCCCAGAGAGTAATAAACAATGGCAAAAACGATGTTCAACCCTACAAAAAACGCTAAGACGAAAACAGCAAATTTCCAAAGGGGCATCGTAATCATTTTCTGGAAAATACTGATCCGGTGCTGAAATCTCACGCCTTTCCGGATAATATTATACGAACCGTTCTTATTGACAAACCTTCCGCCATAGGCACTCGGATCAGTACCGAATCCGGTATCGGCGTTGAGGATGGACCTCGGATTAATATGTTTTCTTAATGCCATAAAGAGTTTACATTGAGAAATAAAACTACCTACAAAGAAACTGTGTAAAAATAGGTTAATTTTATTCCAAATATAATGTAAACGCTAAAGGACAGCTTGATTTTTTGAAACTATACAATCCCCTGCGCAATCATGGCATCGGCTACTTTGACAAAACCTCCGATATTAGCGCCCTTTTTATAATCAATATATCCATTTTCCCCCTTTCCATACTGCACACATATCTCATGAATATTTTTCATAATTTTTTTAAGCCGGTCGTCCACCTCCTCTCTTGACCATGAATAACGCAGGGAGTTCTGCGACATCTCCAAGCCTGAAACAGCAACCCCTCCGGCATTGGCGGCTTTTCCGGGACCAAATAAAATATCCGATTCTTTAAAAAGCGCTATTGCTTCTGAAGCAGAGGGCATATTGGCGCCTTCCGCTACACACCTACATCCGTTAGCTATGAGTGTTTTGGCATCTTCAGCATTTAATTCATTTTCGGTGGCACATGGAAGAGCAATATCGCATTTAATCTTCCAGGGATGCTCACCTTCCACAAAATCACAGTCGAATTTTTTTGCATATTCTCTGACTGAACCTCTCAGACCGTTTTTTAAATTCATAATATATTGCAGTTTTTCCTTTCCTATTCCTTTCGGATCATAAACAAAACCGCCCGAGTCGGATAAAGTAACCACTTTGGCGCCGTACTCCAGGCATTTTTCCACGGTGTATTGCGCTACATTACCGGAGCCGGAAACTGTCACTGTTTTCCCCTGTAATTTTTCTTTGCGCGTTTTCAACATTTCTTCCGCAAAATATACCAATCCATAACCCGTGGCTTCCGGACGGATAAGGCTGCCACTGAAAGATTCGCCCTTACCGGTAAGCATGCCGTTAAATTCTCCTTTAAGACGTTTATATTGACCAAATAAATAGCCGATTTCTCTTCCTCCCACACCGATATCTCCGGCAGGGACATCCCTATCCGGGCCAATATAACGGCAAAGCTCCGTCATAAAGCTTTGGCAGAATCTCATAATTTCACTGTCCGGCCTGCCTTTGCTGTCAAAATCAGAACCGCCTTTAGCACCTCCCATTGGAAGTCCTGTAAGGCTGTTCTTGAATGTTTGTTCAAAAGCCAAAAATTTAAGAACGCTCAGCGTTACAGAAGATCTGAAACGAAGTCCACCTTTATATGGGCCGATGGCGCTATTCATCTGAACACGATATCCACGATTGATTTCTATTTCATCTTTACTATTGACCCAGGGAACTCTAAAGATCACAACCCGTTCGGGCTCCGTCATTCGCTCTAACAACTTATGGCGCTGATATTTGGGATGTTGCTCAATAAAAGGAAATAAGGAAGAGGAGACCGCCTCCACCGCTTGCAAAAATTCATTTTCATTTGGATTCTTTGCCCTCACCTTGTCTAAAAATGTCTGTAAACTATCCATATCTGATGATTATTAATTTGAAATTATTAAAGGTAAATGCAAAAATAACCTATAAAAAGATAATAGTAGCTATTAATCTTGTAGTATTTGCAATTTCAGTGAGGAATTTCAGCATTTTGTGAAATACAGTTTACCCTTTTCTTAATTGAAGGCCTTCCCGCATTGAAATTTCTATTTTTATATCCCATCCGTTCAAAAAAGGTGCAACAAACATTTAGCGACAAACATTGTTCTTACAAAAGCAGTAAAAATGGAAGGTAACAATGTGCATTATTTCAGAAATATCTACCTTCGGGGTTTAAAAAATAATAACAATTATGCTCTCTAAGAAAACACAATACGCATTTCATGCATTGATATATCTGGCGGAACACGCGCAGGAGCATCCGGTGTTGATTTCCGAAATTGCTCAGAAAAAAAATATTTCTATTAAGTTCCTTGAAAATATTTTACTGGAACTAAAGAATTCAGGGATATTAGGCAGCAAAAAGGGTAAAGGTGGTGGCTATTATCTTTTAAAACCACCGGAAGAAATCATGTTAGCCCGTATTATCCGCCTGTTAGACGGGCCTATTGCGCTTTTGCCCTGTGTGAGTCTGAATTACTATCAAAAATGTGAGACATGTAGCGATGAAGCTTTTTGTGGCTTAAATCAGGTGATGGCTCAGGTAAGAGATGCCACGCTTAAAATCCTGGAAAATAAGTCGTTAAAAGATATCGTGCACTATAGTAAGAAGAAGTTGAAAACAGCTTAACCTCCCTTTTTCATATCTCCGGCGGTAAAAGCCAATGGAAGCAGCAAGGACGCTGATTCAATCACATACACTTCACCTGACATTCCACCAAGGACTAATTTTATGAGGAAATGCTGTTTCTGTTCCCATTCAGCTAATGATTGCCGGCATATTCCGCATGGTGAAACAGGGCGCTCACTTGCGCCTGTCTTATTATTGTAACTTACCGCAATCGCCTCTATTTTGCATTCCGGATATTGGGAAGATACTGTAGCAAGTGCAACTCTTTCAGCACAAAGTCCTGCAGGGAAAGAGGCATTTTCCTGATTTCCGCCGGAAACAATAATGCCATTGGATAATTGTAAAGCCGCACCTACATGGAATTTTGAATAGGGAGCATACGCCAGAGAAGTGGCTTTACGCGCCTGCTGCAATAAAGCATTGTCCCTGGGATTTAAAGAATCAATACCGTCGTACTTAACGAAGGAAAATAAATGTACTACCTTTTCCATTTCATTGCATTCTAACGAATCCCATTCAGTAATCTCCGCCAGCGAATTCCGTGGTCATCATAGCTCATCCAGATAAACCATGCTTTTCCTACCACATGATTTTCGGGAACAAATCCCCAAAAACGGGAATCTTCAGAATTATCGCGATTATCTCCCATCATCCAGTAATAATTCATCTTGAAAGTATAATGATCGGAAGGTTGACCATTAATATAAAATACGCCGTTCTTTATATCAAATTGATTATGCTCATACACCTGAATAATTCTTTGGTACAAAGCAATATTAGCCATAGTCAAATGAACGGTAGCTCCTTTCTTCGGAATCCATATCGGTCCGTAATGATCCGCATTCCACTTAAAATGAGCCGTATCCTGCGGGAAAGTAGTGGGATCAATGCCGGATGCAAGATAGCGGTGGATACTTTTAACAATAGTGAATTGGCTCATAGCAGCCGAATCTGCAGGAGTCAAATCAAATTCATAAGCCGAAGCAGATGGATCGATGTTAATGGCAGGACTAATACCTAGGTCGCTCAACCTTTCAGGATTAAAGACATTTCCGTTTGTTTGAACCCAATAATATTTCTCTGAATGTGGCGGAACTTTTTCCCTCTGGCCATCAATATAAACAAAGCCATTGATTACCTGCAGGGTATCACCTGGTACACCCACACAGCGCTTGATATAATTCTCTTCTCTGTCAATCGGACGAGTAACAATAGTAAAATTATTTTCTATATATTGTTTTCCATAAGCCCTTTTCATGGCATAGTAATCAGCTTCCGGAGACTGTTTCAATATGGTATCTCCATCTGGGAAATTAAAAACGACCACATCGCTTCTTTTAAGATGAGAAAATCCCGGCAAACGGTGATAGCCGAAATGTGGCCAGCTTGAATAAGATTTTATGTTCAATACAGGAATAGTGCTTAATGTAAAAGGTACCGCTAAAGGTGTCATGGGTGTTCGCGGACCGTAGGCCAATTTATTCACAAAAAGGAAATCATGCACCAGCAGGGTTTTTTCCATGGATGGAGTGGGAATAGTATAGGCTTCAAAGAAAAAAGTGCGGATAATAGTAGCAGCTATGACCGCAAAAATTGCTGCATCAATCCATTCCCTCGTTTTGGATTTTTTCTTCTTTTGCTTTGGTTTATCACCCTTTGAAGTGGAAGGGTTTCCCTGTTTTGTATCTTTTTTTACAGTAAGGCTCATGATTTAAATGAGGGTTAATTTTTATTTCAAGGAGCAAAAATACCATTATCCCGTTGTTTTATAGCTTTGGATGACAAAAAGTTTTCATAAATATCGAAAAAGAGGTTACTTTTAAGGGTGGTATGCCTTTTATCAACCAAAATCCTTGTTAAACCCTTCGGAAGTATTTCGGAGGGTTTTTACTTTTATCTGGTTCCTCATTTTTTAAGGAAATAAAGAAGCCCTAAATCATATCCCAGTAATCCTAAACCGCAGATGCTTCCTACGCATTTTGCCGTAATCATGGAAGTATGACGAAAATCTTCCCGTGCAAAAACATTGGAAATATGTATTTCGATTACCGGCGTTTTAATAGCGGCAATAGCGTCCCGGATGGCCACAGAAGTATGGGTGTATCCGCCGGCATTGAGTAATATACCATCATAGTCAAACCCAACCTGATGCAGATAATTGACTAATTCTCCCTCCACATTACTTTGAAAATAAGCGAAAGTTATTTCCGGATTATCTGCTTTCAGCTTTTCAAAATATTCTTCAAAGGAAATACTTCCGTAAATACCCGGCTCTCTTTTTCCCAATAAATTAAGATTAGGACCGTTAATGATGGCTATTTTCTTCGGCATTAATTGATAATTGATATTTTTATTCTATTTAGATTTTATACTTTTAGTGCGCTTTAACCATGCTTTA
>SCQV01000184.1 GCA_004299085.1 Chitinophagaceae bacterium
AAATTTTTTACCTTCGTCCATAGCTTAAGTTTTTTGTTTGGAAACTCAAACTTAGCTATCCGGGGTGATTCCACAAAAAATCACCCCCTTTTTCTCTTATTTTTGTCGGACAATAGTGATAACCTTTAATTTTGTTGTCTATACCTGACGTGGGACTCATGTCTCTATTATTTGAAACAAAATTATGGAAATTCTACCACATGGGATCCTCTAAACTCCCACGTACTTTCTCTAAATTCCTTACCTTGCACTTCCAATTTAATCAATCATTCAATGAAATATCTTCCTTTAAATCCAAAGTTGTTTGCTGAAAACAGGAAGCGTTTTTTAAAAGAACTGCTTCCCAATTCCATAGCTGTTTTTAATTCTAATGATGAAGTCACTTCCAATGGTGATGCCTTGTATGCATTTAAGCAAAATGCAGATCTATACTGGCTTACAGGTATTGAGCAGGAAGATACCATGCTGGTGCTTTATCCGGATAATCCCGATCCGAAGCACCGGGAAGTATTGGTGTTGATACGGCCAAATGAATTAAAAGAAAAATGGGATGGCCACCGGCTGACGGCTGAAGAAGGCCGACAAATTTCCGGCATAGAAAAAATTGTATGGCTGGATGATCTGGAACCTCTGCTGCAGCGCTGGATGAACGAAGCAGAAAACGTATATCTGAATACCAATGAAAACGACCGTAAGGGAAATACACCACCTACCCGCGATTATCGCTATGCAAAAGAGAGGAGGAAAAAATATCCGTTGCATCAATATCACCGCGCAGCACCTATCTTGAAACGGCTTCGTTCGGTGAAAACGAAATATGAAATAGAGGTGATGCAGACAGCCATTGATATTACGGAAAAAACGTTCCGGCGTTTGTTGAAATTTATTAAACCGGGCGTATGGGAATATGAAATTCATGCAGAGATTATACACGAGTTTTTACGCAACCGTTCCGGTGGAGAAGCGTATGGTTCCATTATTGCCAGCGGAGACCGGGCACGGACGCTGCATTATGTTTTTAATAATCAGCAATGCAAAGACGGCGAAGTGATCCTGATGGATTTTGGAGCAGAATATGGCGGATACAATGCAGACTTAACCCGTTCAGTTCCTGTGAGTGGTAAATTTTCCAAACGCCAGAAGGAAGTATATAATGCTTGTCTTCATTTGCATAAATTTGCCAAAGCATTGTTGAAACCCGGTCTTACTATTCAGCAGTATCATGATCAGATGGGTGTAGAAGCGGGAAAAGTTTTTGTAAAGATTGGCTTATTGACGCAGGCGGATATTAAAAACCAGGATCCGGAGAATCAGGCATACCGGAAATATATGTATCATGGAATTTCGCATCATCTGGGTGTGGATGTGCATGATCTGGGGCCATCTTTTTTCCGGCCTATTCCCGATGGGGCCGTGCTGACAGTGGAACCCGGTATTTATATCGAAGAAGAACAGTTGGGAATCCGTATTGAAAATAATGTCTGGATAAAAAAGAGCGGTAATGTGGATTTGATGAAAAATATCCCGTTTGAAGCGGATGAAATTGAACAATTAATGAAGTAGGCCCCCCCACCCCCCAGAAGGGGATAAGAGAGCCTGCCACCCGTTTATGAAACATTTACCAAATCTTTTAACGTTAGCCAATCTCTTTTTCGGAGTATTGGCTATTGTTTTTACACTGCATGCACCCTCTTTTGTCTCTGCTTACCAGGGACAGGAATATATGGTGACTGCCCCCCCCCCCATTTATTGGGCGTCTGTGATGATGGGTATTGCGGCAGTCTGTGATTTTTTAGATGGATTTGCTGCGCGGTTGTTGAAAGTCAGTTCGCCTATCGGTAAGGAATTAGATTCACTGGCTGATGTAGTCACCTTTGGCGTAGCGCCGGGGATGATCATGTATCAATTGTTGCGCAGCGCCTATATGCAGCAACCGGATGCTATGGAAGTAACTTTGTTGAGCGTGTTACCTGCACTGTTGATCCCGTGTTTCGCCGCTTTACGGCTGGCAAAATTTAATTTAGACGAAAGGCAAAAAACGGAATTTATCGGAGTGCCTACACCGGCGGTGGGTCTGTTGGTAGCTTCGTTCCCATTATTAATGTTGTATGATCATTCCGTGCTGCATATCTGGCTGCAAAAGATCTGGTTGCTTTATCTGCTTATCGCCCTGTTTTGTTTTTTGATGGTGTGTAATATTCCTTTTTTCAGCCTGAAACTGAAGAATTTCTCCTGGAAGAAAAATGCTTTGCGTTATATCCTGATCATTCTGGTATTGATCAGTATTCCCTTTCTGAAATGGGCGGCGGTTCCGTTTGCTTTTGCATTGTATGTGATACTTTCCGTAGGAAAATACTGGCTTTTTCCCGATTAATAATTAGGTTTGCCAAAAATTTTACCGATATGACTTTTACTGCTTTGATAAATATTATGCCTTTAAAGGAACTGTTAGACCCGCAGGGAAAAGCCGTCATGGGCGGATTGAAAAACCTGGGGATGGGAAATGTTCAGGATGTTCGTATAGGAAAACATATCACCCTGAAGATAGAAGCAGTAGATAAGGAATCTGCAAAGAAGATTGCCGAAGAAGCCTGTCAGAAATTATTGGCCAATCCGGTGATGGAATATTTTGAAGTGAGCATTGAGTAAGGTGCCCCTCAAAAGCCTTAGCACGGAACTCCGATTGACGATTGCAGATTTCTGATTTTTGGCGTTCTCCCTAAATCGAAAATCGTTAATCTTCAATCTTAAATACTTAATTAAACGGAATTCATTAACGCCCAAAGGTTCAAAGATTCCAAGAATTCCTTTGTCCGTAAGGACCCCTTTGGGGAAACTCCCTTGTCCGTAAGGACTCCTTGGAGAATGATGATTTAAGAGGTGGAGGAGCTACTAAAATTGTTGTTCTCTATCCTTCATTCCTTATTTTGTATCTCACATTTCCAGAGCCTTTGATAAAAACTATTGAAATCTATGAAATCTGACTATTCGTGTTTGTTTCAGACTCAGAACAAAAAGTGACTGCATTTGCTCTGAACTCAAATCAAAAAATGCATTTTATTTGGAATTATCATTAGAGTTTTTTTAACTTTATCCTTCCGAAAGTTTAATAATCTCGCCTATGCCATTTGATTCTACTTATAATACTTATACTGATGAGCAGTTGGTTGAATGGCTGAAAAACGACGATGAAGAAGCTTTTACAGAGATTTATCAACGATATGCAGAAACATTATATCATTTTGCATGGAATATTTTACAGGAAGAAGATGAATGCGCGGATGCCGTTCAGGAGGTATTTATATGGTTTTGGGAAAACCGTCAAAAGCTTCAGGTAACGACATTAAAGTATTATTTGCTGGCTGCAGTAAAATATAAGCTTATCAGAACTATTCAAAATAGCAAAAGAAGAGATCAGATTTTAGCTGCCCGCCCTCAGACGACTTTATATTATGCAGAAGAAACCCTTGAATTGCAGGAATTGAAAGCTATCATAGACCACTTTACAGAAGCGCTCCCACCGAGGGCAAAAGAGATTTTTCATTTGAGCCGCGAGGAATATCTTACTAATCGTGAAATAGCTTCGAGACTGCATATCAGCGAAAAGACAGTAGAAAATCAAATAACGATAGCGTTGAAAAAACTCCGGCACACACTGGGTAATCTTTCGTTCTGGTCTGTTTTTCTATAATTTAGAGTCACCATAGAAAACAGAAATCTGCAATCTGAAGTTATTTAGCTTACCTGAACAAGGTTGCAGTGGGATTTATAATAGGTATCCTCCGTACCCATAGTGACAGTTATAAAAAATTTTCCTCCGTTTGGGGGATAGACCTTTTTTATGTCCCTCTTATGTATAACTGCCTTTATGGGGATTTATATATGGTAGAGAATAATGAGGATTTATTAAAGTTGTTCGATCGTATTACTGACGGACAAGCCAGTGACGAAGATATCAGCGAATATAACCGTTGGTGCCATTCATTGCAGGCAAAGAATTTGCCCGTACCGGATATGGAGAAAATAACCGCAGAAATGCTGCAAAAAATAAGAGAGCAGATTCATGATACTTCTAAAACATACAGATTACAGCTATGGGTTAAAATTGCTGCGGCTGCTTGTATTGCTTTGTTACTTGCGATAGGAGGTCATTATATTATTCAAACTCCCAAATCCGGGCCAATAGCTCAAACCCGATCTCAGGATGTGGCGCCTGGAGGCAATAAGGCCGTGCTTACTTTGGCCAACGGACAAACTATTATTTTAGACAATGCACATGCCGGACAACTGACCAGTCAGGGTAATAGCAAAATAACGAAGGTAAATAATGGGTTGATTGCTTATCAGCCTGGTACTTCCACAGGATCAGGGCCTGCAGCGATGCAATATAATACGCTGGCCGTACCGAGGGGGGGGCAGTATCAATTGATACTGCCGGATGGAACAAAAGTATGGCTGAATGCGGCTTCTTCCATTCGTTATCCTGCAGCTTTTACAGGAACAGAGCGGAGAGTGGCCATTACAGGAGAAGCTTATATGGAAGTGGCAAAAGATGTGAATCGTCCGTTTATTGTTACTACACGCCATTCAGATATTACCGTGTTGGGAACACGCTTCAATGTGATGGCTTATAGCAATGAACCGGTGGTGAATACTACGTTGCTGGAGGGTTCCATAAAGGTATCTCTGCCCGGAGAGAAACAATCCATCATGATTGAGCCGGGAGAGCAGGCGAGCGTGGGTAATACAAGCAGCGATATTCAGGTTAACAAAGTGAATGCGGACGATGCTGCTGCCTGGATACATGGATTATTATCGCTGAACGATGTCAGTGTGCAGGAATTTATGGATCAGTTGTCGCGGTGGTATGATGTGGATATTGAATATGCAGGTAAAGTCCCTCCTAAGAAATTCGGTGGAATGATCAACCGGAATGCCAACTTGTCTGATGTGTTGTCTGCTTTGGATGCAGCCGGTATCCGTACAAGGCAGGAAGGAAAGAAAATAATCGTTTTGTGAAGGTGAATATAAGTTATTTATTCCATATCTTCTTTTGCCTTGATGCAAAAGAAGCAAAAAATCAAGGCTATCGAAAAAAACTAAGAATATTTATTCCAGGCTAAAATGAAATAAGCTCAAGCATTTGAATAATACCATGTAGTAGTGCAACTTACCAGCATTTTTCAAATCCAAACGTTTGTGACATCTATTTCATTTTTACGCCTTCCATAAATATTCTCTTAACGTTTTTTTTCTAAGGCCGATTAAGATTAGAAAACAGTACTTCTTTAAAAAACGAAATCAAAGAAGCGCTTGCCTACCGGTCAAGCAGGTTAGCCGGAAAAAACTGCGAGCAGTGCATAGGGTTTTGTGGGTGGAAGCACCATTTCTTCTTGATCTTTTAATTACTCTTCCATCAAGTTTACACTATTTAAAAATAGCTGTGAATATCCAAGAAAAGCAGGATTTTCCTTAGGAGGGAAAAGTAGCGTTGAATATGAATTGTTGGCTATTTCAATTTATAAGTATTGGACTCAAATTAAAAACGTAGTCATTAAATAAATATAAAAAATAAATACCATGAAAACATAATTACGCAAAAAAGGATGCTCAAAAAAAACCGGATCCCGATCGGAAGTCAGAACCCGGCAAATAGTTTGGGCAACCTGGAAATCTCCAGAGCTTAAATGACGATCATTTTTAACCCAAACCAGCCTCGCCTAAGGCGGGGCAAACACAAAAATATGACAAAAAATTCTCCTTACAAACCGCCGTATTGCAACAATCGGCGTGTTTGGCATCAAACATGGATGATTATGCGATTAACTGCTTTTCTTATAATCATTTCTACCTTAAGCATCAGCGCTAAAAGCTATTCGCAAAAAATAAATCTTTCGTTGAAAGATTCTCCGCTGGCCACTGCTTTTAGCCAGATAAGGCAACAGAGTGGATATTCCTTTTTATGGACCGAGCAAACGCTGGAAGGATTGCCTCCTGTAACGGTATCCGTTCATAAGGCGAGCCTTCAGGAAGCATTAGAAGTGTGTCTGAGAGGGCTTCCGTTGACTTATAATATACATGGGAATGTGGTGTATATAGAGCGAAAGTTGGTTCCGGTTTTACAAATAAGCCCGGTTGTCACGCCATTTGTGCCTCCTTTACATGAAGTGACGGGGGTGGTGAAGGATTCGGCTACAAGAAGTCCACTTGCGGGGGTAACCATTCAGGTAAAGGGGACGACAACGGGGACGACTACGGATGTGGATGGTAAATTTAGTTTGCAGGTGCCGGATAACGCTGCGGTGTTGATAGTTTCGTTTCTGGGATATGAAAGAAAAGAGATTCGAGTTAGAGAAAATAGTGTTGTTAGTATTGTGTTGGTTCCAGCTACCACAGGATTGAATCAATTGATAGTGGTAGGTTATGGAACCCAGAAGAAAAGTGATTTAACCGGATCAATAAGCAGTATAAAAGGCTCAGAGGTGACTGATCTTCCAACACAGAGAGTTGACCAGGCATTACAAGGACGTGCAGCAGGTGTGAGTGTTGTGAACACAGACGGTGCTCCTGGAGGGAATACAGTTATAAGGATCAGGGGCGTGAACTCAGTCCTTGGTGGCAATAATGCTTTGGTGGTAATTGATGGTTTAGAGGGTGGCGATTTGAGTTCTTTGAATCCTGATGATATTGCCTCTATAGAAATATTAAAAGATGCTTCTGCTACTGCCATTTATGGGTCTCAGGGTGCTAATGGGGTTATATTGATTACTACTAAAACGGGTAAAAAGGGCAAGCCGGTAATTGATTATAATTACAGTATTGGTTTTTCCAACATATTGAAGAAATTACCTTTGATGAATGCTGTCGAATATGCTAAAAATGTTAATGCAGTTCAGCTTTCTAATGATGGTAACGGGATTCATCCACTACCGATTTTTACTGATGCCCAGATCCAATCTTTCCAGAAAAATGGAGGAACTGATTGGCAAGATGTTATTTTCCGAACAGCAATTACTCAAAATCACCAGATTTCACTAAGTGGAGCCACCGATAAGTTAAGCTATAGGATATCAGGTGGATACTTGGATCAGGAAGGAATAGTTTTGAATTCAGATTATAAACGTTTTTCGTTACGTGCGAGTGTAAAAGGGGACATTACTAAGTGGGCAAGTTTCGGTTTAAATTGGGACGGAGTAAAGGCGGAGTCTAATTCTACCCTTTTTGGTAGTGGTACAGATTGGCCAAATAATCCAATTTCGGGCGCCCTTCAGTTTGCCCCAACAGTTCCCGTTTATGACTCAAATGGTAATTTTAGTGTGGCTTCACCTCATTATGGTAATCCAACTGTATGGAATCCATTAGCCAGTGCCATTGAACCTGTAATTAATAATAATATTAACCGAAACAATGTTAATGCAGATTTGGATTTTACTATTATTCCAGGGCTGACCTTAAAAATAATGGGAGGGGCTATCTTAACTAATACGAATAATCGAAGCTTTTTAAATGATAAAACTTTTATTGGGTTACAAAATAACGGACTTGCAAACGTTTATGGAGAACAATTTCAATATTACCAAAATTCAAATATATTGACCTTCGACAGGACATTTAGTAAACATCATCTGATTTTTACAGCCTTGGAAGAACAAGACTTTACCAATGATTATTCTTCTACTGTAAACGGAAGTAATTTCTTAAATCAACAAACAGGTTTTTACGATCTGGCAGGAGCAAATATTGTAACTCCGTCATCTGATGTTTCCAAGAGGGTGCTTAAGTCCTACATGGGGAGGTTGAATTATGTTTATGATGGTAAATATTTAGCGACTGTTAGTTTTCGTGCAGATGGATCTTCCGTATTCGGTCAAAACAACAAATGGGGTTATTTCCCATCTGCAGCCCTCGCGTGGAGAGTATCACAGGAGAATTTTATCAGGAATCTAAACTTCTTCTCAGACCTGAAGCTGCGCGCCAGTTGGGGTGTGACAGGAAATCAGGCTATCAACCCTTATGAAACCTTAGCAAGAATAAGCTCAGGCGCCAACTATCCCTACGATGGCGGCGATGTGAATAATATAGGGTTTTATATCTCTAATGCACCGAACCCAAATCTTAAATGGGAGAGTACTACACAGGTGGATGTGGGTTTGGACGCGGGGGTTCTTAATAACAGATTGTCGTTAACAGTAGATTACTATAATAAAAGGACTGATAATCTTCTAATGCCGGCACAATTACCCACTTATACAGGATTGTCAAGTATTATAGTCAATGCAGGGTCTTTGGGTAATAAGGGAATGGAGGTTTCAGTTTCCGGGGATCCCATCGCAGAGGGTAATTTCAAGTGGCATAGCGGTATCAACGTTTCAGCGAATAGGACTAGGGTTTTGAGCCTTGGTCCTAACAGTATGATTGGGTATAAAGCTGGTGGGTCGGGTGCGGCTGTCAATAGTGCTTTCATGTATCTGGTTCCAGGACAGCCTTATGGTCAAATGTATGGTTGGAAATATTTGGGAGTATGGAAAACGACCCAGGCTAAAGAGGCTGCAGCCTACGGGCAATTACCAGGAGACCCTCATTATTTTGATAAAAATCATGATGGGAAAATTACCATAGCAGATACAACTGTGATAGGGAATACTCAACCAAAAGCTGTTTTTGGATGGAGTAATGAATTAACATATAAGAACTTCAATCTAACGTTTTTGATCCAAGGTACGGAAGGCAATGATATCTTTAATGTAACTAAGGTTGATTTGGATCAACCGGAAGGCGCAGGTATAGATTTATTACACCGTTGGACTCCCCAGAACCAGAATTCCGATATCCCAGGAATTATTAACGCAAGTACAAGAGAGGCTGCTAATTTGGTAAATAAAATTTCTTTTCCTCCAAGCACAAGTAACACGACCTCTAGATACATTGAAAACGGGTCTTACGCACGACTAAAAAACGTAACGATGACTTACAATTTCTCTCAACACCTTTTGCAGAAAATCGGATTTAAAAATGCAAGCGTTTATCTTAGCGGGACGAATTTAATTACCCTGACTAAGTATTCGGGTTATGATCCTGAAGTGAGTTCATATACTGCTAATGATGCCGAATTAGGTTCTGATTTCTTCAATTACCCCTCCTCTAAGACCTGGGTATTAGGACTAAAGATTTCATTTTAAAAAATTATAGAGATGAAAAACATTAAAACTTTTTATGATAAGGTTTTACCCTTGTCTTTATGTCTGCTCTTTACCATTTCATCATCCTGTAATAAGCTGGATGAGATGCCGCAAGGTTTTGCTACACCAGATAACTTTTATAATACGCCTTCACAAGTTGAATCGGCATTTTCGGCTGCGATGCATCAGTTATGGAGCGCCTGGAATGCTTATGGTTATGGTATGCAAGTTTTTCATAATGACTTCCAGGAGAATGGAGGGAATCTGATTATACCGGATGATTGGGGAAGTGGCTTATGGGCGGCTCATTATGCTGCTATCCTAAATATTAACGCAGCTATAAAGGCAATGAATGGAGGTAAATTAGCCGGGGCCTCTCAACCAGAGATTGGTCAATTAATGGGGCAGGCCAGATTCCTCCGTGCCTATAATTATTTTATGTTGGTCAGAATGTTTGGAGGGATTCCTCTCATTACAGACAGTACTAATGACCCCTACCATGCGCAATTGAAACGCTCCTCAATAGCAGATGTTTACAATCTGATTATTGGCGACTTCAATTATGCTATTGCTAATCTTCCGGCTACGTGGCCGGCTTCGCAAAAAGGGAGGCCAACTGCGGATGCTGCCCGGGGGCTATTGGCAAAGGTTTATCTTACCATGGCTACTTATCCATTAAATGAGCCGCAATATTACCAAAACGCGGCTGAATTGGCAAGGCAAGTAATTCAAAATGGGAATTACCATCTGATAGATAGCATAAATCAGGTCTTTGGTGTCGCAACACAGTACGGCCCTGAAATGATGTGGAGTTTTAATTCGAATCTGATAGATCCGGCCACGGATCCTCATATCTGGTCAGATATGGACGGCTGGGGAGATTTCGCTGCGGACCCGATTTGGGTAGCTAATTACCCTGACCAACCCAGAAAAGCTGCTTATGTACAGATAACATCAAAAGGAGGGGTGAATTATTTAGCGACAGGAAATTTGCCAGGAGTTCAAAAGTATTTGTATGATTCCCCATCAGATTATAATGCCGGCATATCCATTATTAACGTCCCTATTATTCGTTATGCGGATGTATTATTAATTTATGCAGAAGCTGAAAATATGGTTAATGGTGGTCCGACACAAACTGCCGTGGATGCGATTGATCAGGTGATTAACCGTGCAAATGGCTATGTACCGAATCCGCAAGATCCTTTGGCGACATTGAGCATGTCAAAAGAGGCTTTCGACGCCAAAGTCATTCAGGAAAGAAATTATGAATTATGTTTTGAATATGACCGTTGGTTCGATATTATCAGGAAACGGATTCTTCCAGAGGTGGCTGATTCGTCAGTACGCCAAAACTTTACGCCCAATGATTATCTGTTTCCGATTCCCTCTCAGGATATCAGACTGGATCCAAATCTGACACAGAATCCCGGCTATTGAGTTTAAGCCAAGAAGAGTTTATGAGTAATTGCGATGATTAAATGAATCTCTTTGCGGTTGTTTTAAATGAAGAGGTATAAAAGGAGATGGTTTTTTAAAAGATACTCTTAATGGAGAAACTAATAAGAACGGTGTTTATTTTATTTGTTGTTTTATTTTCGAAAATAAATTTATTCGCTCAGAAAATCGTAAAGATTTATCCTAAGGTTATAGATAATGTTTTATTAAATCCAGAAATCGGGTTTATGACTTTTCAAAGATTTAATGGTGATACTTTAAACCGGATAGACTGGACTGAGGGTTTCCCCATTATTTATCAAAAATTTGATGGGAATCTGTCGAATAAGAATTATCCCGAGACAACTATTGCGTATTTTAGGATTTATTGGCAATATTTGGAACCTGAGCAAGGGAAGTATGATTGGAGTTTAATTGATAAGGCATTGAAAACTGCGAGTGAACGACACCAATCCTTAATGCTTCGAGTGGCCCCTTATGGATATCCTCTGAGTGAAGGAACAGATGTTCCGGCATGGTATCGCTCTTTAGTAGGAGAAAAGGGAGATGATTTGTCGAGAAGGTGGCGGGCAGATCCGGAAGATCTGAAATATGTGAAATTTTTTGGCGGCTTGATAGCTGCACTTGGTAGGAGATACGATGGAAATCCGCATCTGCTTTCAGTGGATCTTTCTATCGTAGGTTATTGGGGAGAAGGGGAGGGTTCTGATAAGCTTACTCAAAGAACTAGAGAAGCTTTAGTAGATGCCTATACTGACAATTTTAAGAAGACTCCACTCATCGTACAGTTGACAGACAAGAAAACAAATGGATACGCCCTTTCACAGGCAAATGTTGGGTGGCGTGGAGACTGTTTGGGGAATATGGGAGGAGTTCATTCATTGACATCAGGTTCTTCTTCTGAAATGCTAGATGAGTATCCGGAAGATTTAGTCAATTTTGGTATGAAGGATGCCTGGAAGAAGGCGCCTGTTAGTATGGAAGTTTGTGGGACTATGGAAAAGTGGAAAGAACATGGAGTGGATATCAATTATGTTATAGCGCAGTCGTTAAAATGGCATATGTCTTCATTCAATGCCAAATCTTCCCCTGTACCAAAAGAATGGCAACCTGCGGTAAAACAATGGCTAAAGGAAATGGGGTATCGTTTGGCTCTCCGGAGATTTACTTACCCTGATTCTAGTAGGACTGATGCTATGTTGCACTTTACATCATGGTGGGAAAATCAAGGGGATGCACCATGTTATAATAAAAAATATCGTCTTGCTTTGAAACTGAAAAGTAGTGATACATCTTTGGTTTACCTTACTGATGCGGATATTACTCAGTGGCTTCCGGGTGATAATGTTTATGATAATTCGATTTATATTCCGCTTAATATTCTCAAAGGTTTCTATGATCTTCAAGTGGGTATTGTAGATCGTCAAACACATATTCCGATAATAAATCTTGCAATTGAAGGGAGAGATAAAGAAGGCTGGTACACTTTGGGCAAAGTATATATTGAATGAAATATTTGAAAATAATATTGAACCATATACAGGAAATTTGAGAAAATACAGATATTGTTATTGATTGGATTACTGTTTTCGAGTACATTGATGGCTCAACATAAATTGATCCATTAATCTCTTATAAACTTATAGTGATGAATCGTTTTTATAATCCTGAACTCGTGTATAGCATGTAGCCGATGTTCTTACTAACTAAGATTTACCGGGGCTTATGGCAAATCTTGCTGCAAGGACATTTTTAATTGTGGGTAATATAAATGAGAATGGTAATTATCAGGTGGATAATCAAACTGACAGTTCTTTTATTGAAACAGTTTATCATTATAAGGATACCGATAAAAATAATAATTATTGGTATAGAGCCTGCCAATGGGCTACATGACTTTCTGGAAGATTGGATAAAATAAAGAAGGATTTTTTATAATATAAAATTTAATATCATGACAATAACCCAACGTGTACCAAGGACGATTAACAAAATCTTTTTTGTTGTTTTATTTTCAGGTTTATTCCTTTTTCCTTCAACGGCTTTTCCACAAGCTAATGAAATAAGTATATGGGTCGCCCCCTGCGAGCAGAAAATAAGGCCGGATGATCCCGTCGAAAAGGAAAATTTAGTTTGGAATGAAAGTGATAAAAAGATAAGTATTGCGGGGGCAGGAAACCAACATGTCGCTTTTCAGGTCGTGGTGACAGTTCCGGTTCCAGAAGACCATAATGCCAAAGCTGCAGAGGGTTTCTTCGTAAAAGCGTCTGATCTGAAATCAGATGGAGGGAATATAATCCCCAATGGAAGAGTTAAATTATATCTTGAACAGTATATTTTGCTTTATGGAAAATCCAGCCTTGTTGGTGCTACAGGTTTCTGGCCTGATGCTCTGGCCCCTCTTAAGGTTCCTTTTAACATGCAAGCACTCTATAGGCAGCCACATTATGAGATTGTCAGAAACAAGTCTATTTGGATAGATGTTGCTATCCCAGCGAAAACGCCTGCTGGCAATTATAAGGGTATTATTGATGTTACACAGAATGGGAGGCTATTATCACAGTTGAAGGTGGAGTTAAAAGTATATGATTTTTCGCTGCCAGATAAAACCCACCTGATTACGTACATGAATATTTCAAGGGGAGGGTTGGCCGATTTTTATCATAAGCCGGATTCTTCCAGGGAAATAGATAGCCTCACCCAAATCTATTATAAGTTTTTATATGACCATAGGATGGAGCCTTGGTTTAATGACCAGCTTCAACCTAAAGTTATTGTTCATAATGAAAAGGTGACCGTGCAGTTCAATGACGAACGCTATAGATACTACATGGATTCATTAAGAACCAATCGGGTACTTCTCAATTCATATCCTTCAGAATTAAAACGGCAGATCATGGTGAAGGAATTCTCTCCTGAATTTAGGAAGATGGTTGGCTCCTATTTGACTCAGGTTGCATCATACTTTGAAAAACACGGATGGAAAGATAAGCTCGTGTTCAATAGCCCTATTGATGAACCCGACTCAAAGGAAGATTTTGAAAACACACGTTTGTGGGCGGGATTAGTACACCAAGCAGCACCAGGTATTCCATTTTTAGCTACCAAAACGCCTGTTCCTCCGAAAGAACATCCCGATTGGGGTACACTCCAGGGATATGTGAATGATTTCTCCATACATGGTAATATGTTGAATGATCCTAAAGTAAAACTTGCTATTCGTGAGAATGAAGTAAAGGGAGGTGAAATGACTTGGTATATATCCTGTGATCAAACCTATCCGCAACCTAATTATTTTATTGATGCGCCGGCGTTGGATCCGGTTATGATTCCTTGGATCACAGCGCGCTACCACATGGATGGCATTTTATACTGGGCATTAAACTATTGGACGGAAACAGCCAATCCGTGGTTAGATGCAGTGACCTTTCATTCGGGGTTCTTATGCAGCGATGGCTATGTTTTAAATGGCGAAGGATCGCTGCTCTATCCGGGTGATTATACTAAGGAATATACAGGGCAACCGAATGTTAACGGCCCTGTTTCTTCCATACGGCTCGAGCTTCTCCGTGAAGGAATGGAAGACTATGAATATCTTTGGATGTTGAAACATTTGGGCGATAAAGAATTTGCAGCGTCAGAAGTTAAGGACCTGGTAGTTAGTGTCAGGGCATTCTCACGTAATCTTGGAGAACTTTATTTGGATAGAGAAGCAATGGCAAAACGATTGGAGGAACTGACACAAAAAAGATAATAACTACTTGTTATTGTAACTTTTACCATACGTTTAACTGGAGAGTTGGTTGCATGTCATACAGATTGAAAAGTATAAGGAATATTCTTGACGGCATCCGGCATAGTTAGAGACAGATGGACAGCTTTTTGAAATATCTTGTATAAGAAATGGAATTCATAGAATTTAAGAAAGAGAATGCAAATATTCATTAACTTAAATTGAAAATTTTTCATGTTGGATTTTAAAGCTTTTCCAAAAATTGATGCACATTTTCATTCGACAGAGTTTGATCTCAGATACATAAAAATCGCTAAG
>SCQV01000185.1 GCA_004299085.1 Chitinophagaceae bacterium
GTTAAATCATGATGTAATGGTTGTAACCGGGGTGACTGATGGATGCGCTTCACAGATTGCCTCGGGTGCGGTGAACCCGGGAGAATGGAATACTACCATTGGTACCACACTGGTCATTAAGGGAGTAACTAAAAAGCCGGTTATTGATCCCCTGGGAAGGTTATATAATCATCGTCATCCTGATGGGTATTTCATGCCGGGGGGGGCAAGTAATACCGGTGCAGATTGGGTAACGGAGAAATTTAGTGATCATTTAAAATCTTTAAACGAAAAGGCCCTGCAATTAATTCCAACGGGTTATATGTCATGGCCTTTATGCCAGCAAGGCGAACGGTTTCCTTTTATCGCGCCCGATGCGAAAGGCATTGAACCTGAAGGACTATCTTCGGAACAGCTTTTCACAGCAAATATGGAAGGGGTGGCTTACATAGAACGATATGCTTATGAAATGATTGAACAGCTTTCAGGTGAAAAAACAGTGATCATTTATACGGCGGGAGGAGGCAGTAACAGCGATGCATGGACAAAAATCAGAAGCAATGTATTGAGCTTGCCGGTTTATAAAATGAAGTATGTAACCGGCGCTATGGGAGCAGCTATATTGGCATCATCTCATACTTATTTTAATTCGGTACAGGAAGCTGTAAAAGCATCAACACAAATTGAAAAAGTAATAAAGCCTGAAAAAGGATTCATTGAGCAATATAATAAGTATTATCATTTATTTATCACTACCTTGGTAAAGAAAGGCTATATAAGAGTCCCTTGATTAATAACACATAACTGCGAACTAACCACATGTTAAACATATATTTAGTCAGGCATGGAGAAACGGTATGGAATGCTGACGGCAACAGGTATTGCGGAAGGACCGATTTGCCTTTAACAAAAAAAGGAATAACTCAGGCGGAAGCGCTGCATGCACAATTAAAAAATATTTCATTGGATGCGGTCTATTCTTCTCCGTTACAAAGAGCCACGCAAACTGCTAAGATAGCGGCAGGCAGTAAAGAAGTGATGGTGGATGATCGTTTAATAGAAATTAATTTCGGGAACTGGGAAGGAAAAACAAAAGAAGAATTTATAAAAGAAGATCCATTATTGTGGGAAAACTGGCAGCTTGATCCCGAGAAAACAAGGGCAGGAGGAATGGGAGAAACGGCATCAGAAGTCATTGACCGGGAAAAATCTTTCTATGATGAAATATTGAAAAGACATTCCGATGGGAATATTCTTGTAATTGGTCACAACGGACTTAACCGGCTTTATTTATCATGGAAGCTGGGGATGCCATTAAAAAACTACCGGAAATTCTTTTTGAATAATGCCGCCATCACCTGGTTCACGTTTAGCGTAAACGGCGAGTTCGTTTTAAAATGTCTAAATGGGAAAATATAAATACTTTTTGCACTAACTTAACGTGCATTTGGAGGCTAATTAAATGATCCTTCATTAATGGCCTGAGATTCATGTTTTATCATGGAGCAATCCTCAACGAAACTAAAGAGCAAGACTACAAGACTAAAGGAGGATACTCCCTATCTTCTCTCTACCATCGCCCTATTAAAAGCGCACTAAAGGTATAAGTGGGCCGGCAATATTGCCTTGCTTATCGGGGTGAAATGGATCTAACATTTGCATTCCAAAAGGTTGTCATTGCGGAGCGAGGAACCCCGCCTTACGCGGGACAGGCGAGCGACAAAGCCCGCCTGAATGACCTGTCGGGCAGGCGATCTCAAGTCTCCATGAGGAGATTGCTTCTCCCGTCCCAACGCACCAATCTGCCAAAGCGTAATCGCAATGGCGTTGCGACATTTTGGGATGCACCCGCTCGAACTCAAGTTATATAATAAGAGGTTTATTTTCAATTCTATGAGGTGCTTTCTGTAGAATTTCCGGGAACGATTGCGTAAAAAGTGTCATTTTAACAGCACAGTACAGGATGGTTCAATTTTGCCATGATTATAATTTCGGTATCAGATTGGCCACATAGCCAATCCGCATTGAGTCCTTATTATTCTAATTTTTTCATTTAAAAAAACCATTACTATGTCATTTCCTTACAAGCATTTAGTAAAAGGAATTTCAGGAGGATTACTATTGTTAACCTTCCTGATATTTTCCCTCCAGGTCGCGGGGCAGCAGCTAACGCCGGTTAACGGAATTGTAAGAGATTCTGCTTCCGGTGCGCCTTTAACCGGCGTAACCGTCATGGAGGCCGGAACCAGTCGGGGCACGACGACCGATGTGAACGGAAAGTTTTCCTTAACACCTGCGAGTGCTTCGGGGGAATTGAAGTTCTCCTACCTCGGCTATAATATTAAAGAAATACCCATTCAGGATGCAGCCGGGTTACAACATGTCTTTCTATCAACCAGCAATAAAGCATTGAATGAAGTGGTAGTTATTGGTTATGGATCGCAGGAAAAGAAAGATGTGACGGGAGCGGTGGCTCAATTAAATTCCAGTCAGTTTAAAGATCGTCCCATCACCAACGTGGCTCAGGCCATGGAAGGACAAATGGCTGGCGTACAGGTAAGAGCTACTACCGGCCAGCCGGGTGAACCATTACAGATCACCGTGCGGGGTAATTCTTCCATCTCAGCCAGCAATAGTCCTTTATATGTGGTAGATGGAGTGCCTGTTCCGGATTTGAACAATCTCAATTCATCTGATATTGCATCCATTGAAGTATTGAAAGATGCTGCTTCTACAGCCATATATGGATCACGCGGCGCCAATGGAGTTGTATTGATTACTACTAAAAAAGGGCAGTCGGGAAAGACGAGGTTTAATTTCAATGCATATTATGGTGTTCAGACTATTGCCAGGAAGATAGATCTGCTTTCTCCAAAAGAATGGATTAATATGGCAGAACAATTGCAGGATTCCGCCTATGTAAAAAGGGGACTGCAATCAGGCAAAGTATGGAGTGCCAGTGATCCTATCAGTGTGCGGGAGAAAAATCTTGGACTGGCTCCGGGAACGAGGAATTCAAGTGAGATCCCCGATCCGCGATGGGCCGATGGAAGCGACAGCCTTGATTTTATTGACTGGCAGGATGCCTTTTACAGGCCTGCAGCTATTTCCAGCTATCAACTTTCTGCGTCCGGAGGAACAGATAAATTGACTTATCGCATCTCCGGTGGTTATACAGATCAGAATGGTATTGGGGTCAATACGAATTACAAGCTTTTTAATCTTCGGGCCAATTTTACAGTAAATCTAACTAATTATTTAAAAATGGGTATAGAATTAGCGCCTTCATACTCATGGCTTGACGGCGCTAATGTGGATGGCAAGGATGCACAGGCTCATCATGTATTATCTATGGTGCCAATTGCTGAAAAAGATGCAGGATTGAATACCGGCATTGCTCCTTATGGAAGATATTACTGGGGAGGATCTACGATGAGCCCGGTTGCGTATCAGCGGCTGACGACGAATAATCTTAACCGCCAGCGTCTCTTATCCAATATGTATTTACAAGCGGATATTTACAAAGGCCTTAGCTTAAAAGTTTCCGGTGCATGGAATACCGATCAGCAAAATCATAAGACATATCATCCCACGATGGGCGTGGGACAGGCACCCGGGAGTGCCAGCTCAGGAAGCTACAATACTTCCAATACACAATATTATCTCTTTGAATCATTCCTGACTTATAATAATTCATTTAATGGCAATAATATTAATGCTATTGCAGGTTATACTGTAGAAGAAACAAAAGAAGCGACGACCGGTCAAAGCAATAAAATATTCTCCAATGATGACCTCACTACTTTAAATATGAGTACTTCTACTCCAACAGCTTCTTCCACCGGAGAACTGACAAGGACCTTATTGTCTTATCTGGCAAGGGTTCAGTATAACTATAAAAATAAATACCTTGCAAGCGCCAGTTTCCGCCGTGATGGGTCTTCTATTTTTGGTAATAATGATGAATGGGGAAATTTTCCATCCTTCTCTTTAGGCTGGAATATGGGATATGAAAATTTCATGAAAGAACTTCCCTGGATTTCTGAATGGAAATGGAGATATAGCTGGGGTGAGAACGGCAATAATGGCATTCCCGACTACCGTGCCTATGGATCTATTAACCCGAGTAACTATGCTCTTGGAGGCACATTGTCAAACGGGTATGTTCCAGGTTCTTTGGCAAATCCTGACCTTCACTGGGAAAAAACAAAATCAAGCAATTATGGGGTAGATCTTGGTTTTTTGAATAACCGTATTTTACTTTCGGCAGATTATTATAATAAATTCACCAGCGACCTTCTCCTGAATGTACCTGTGGCATTGTCCACAGGATTTTCCAGCGGCTTCGTTAACATCGGGCACGTCAATAACCAGGGAATAGAATTTGACCTGAACACTCAGAATCTACAAGGGCAACTGCAATGGCAAACCGGCTTTAATATTGCATTTAATAAAAATAAAGTACTGCAATTGGGGCAGGGGAATGCCCCTATCCATACCGGATTCAG
>SCQV01000186.1 GCA_004299085.1 Chitinophagaceae bacterium
TATAGTATAGCAAAAATGACCGCTATCAGGCTTCATCTCAAGTTTGATAAATTAAAACAAATGCATGAGCAGAGAGGAAATTCACAGGAAAATATTTGAGTATGCATCTATCTGTCTGGCCATTTGCATTCCTTTTTCAGAAAGGATGTGTACATGGCTTATTCTTCTGATGGCTACCAACTGGATTGCGGAAGGACACTTTTTGAGGAAGATAAAAGCTGCTTATAAAAATTTATTTGTTATTCTTTGCAGCACTTTTTATTTGTTGGAGATTGCGGGGTTACTTTATACGCGTCACTTTACAACAGGATTTTATCATGCACAGACAGAAGCTTCTTTTTTGGTTATTCCGTTATTGTATTTCAGCTATGGAAAAGTAAAGGAGACGCAAGTCAACCGGATATTGACCGCCTTCAGCATCGCGGTTTTTCTGGCATCGGCTTATTGTATGATTATTGGAATATTCAATTATGAAAATACGAAAGATCTATCCTATTTGTTTTTTCATAGCCTGGTATCTCCCATACATCAACATCCCGTCTATTTTTCAGTTTATACTTTTATCTGCATAGTATATTTATTTGGCAGGGTTAGTAAATCTCAACCGGCCGTCACTGTTATTCTCTATATGCTATTGCTTCTTTATTTTTCGGTGCTGCTCTTTCTGTTGAGATCAAAGATAGTGGTGGGGACGGCCTTTATATATGCTGTTTATCAACTGGTTAAAAATATGATCCATCACAAGCCGCCATTCCGTTGGGCTATCATCTATCCATTATTGCTCATTGGGCTGATCTTAACGGTTTTGTTTACGTCTAATCCGTTCAGCGAGCAGGTATATCTGTTAGATAAGGCTGAGTTATCCGTATTAAATGAATCAAAGTTTGATCCTAATGATCGTTTTGATGATATCAGTATCCGTCTAACCTTGGGGAAATTCTGTTTCGGAATATTGAATGATCACCATGCATGGGTATTTGGGGTAAGTCCGGGTGATGCTCAGCCGGATATCAATCAAAGAGTTTCGGAGTCGGGAATGTTTACGGGGTTTCCCGGTACGGAAGATCGTGGCTTTTTGAATTATAATTTACATAATCAGTATTTACAAACCATGCTAAATTCAGGAGTGGCCGGACTCTTGCTTCTTGCAGGCATTTTATTCATGATATTTAAAAAAGCGTTGAGGTTGAAAAGCAAGATCCTGTTATCGGTGATATTCGTTTTTACTGCATTTTTCCTCACTGAATCTGTATTGGAGAGGCAAATGGGTATTCTGCCTTTTTTCTTCTTTATTTCCATTTTGATTTTACAAGAACGGGTTACCGTACAAAAACCGCCGGTTAAAAAGGAAAAATATGACAAAGCCCTTGAAAATATTTGTTGATGCCCATTGTTTTGATGAGAGTCATCAGGGAAGCAGCACCTTTATCAGAGGTATATATACCATTTTATCGCATCAGAAAGAAACAGATATTTACCTGGGCGCCTTTGATACAAAGAAGCTGCAAGGGGAATTCCCTGATATTCCGGACTCACATTTTTTCAAATACCAGGCTAAAAACCCTTTGATCAGGATTGGCAGAGAGATCCCGCATATTCTTAAAAAACATACATTCGATTTTGCCCACTTTCAATATATAGCCCCTTTTTTTAAGCCTTGTAAATTTATTGTTACCACGCACGATCTTCTTTTCCTGGATTATCAACGGGATTTCCCATGGAGCTATACAATGATGCGCCGTCATTTATTTAAAAGAAGCTGCCAAAAAGCAGATATAAGGACAACGCCATCCGTTTATTCTCAAAAAGAAATAAATAAGCATTATCATATTCCGGAAAAGGATATATGCATCATTCCTAACGGCGTAGATGAATGTTTTTTTGATTCCGCCATAGATCGGACATCTGCTCTTCATTTCATTGAAAAAAAATATGGACTCCGCAATTATGTACTGTATGTAAGCAGGATAGAGCCCCGGAAAAATCACGCCTTGCTACTTCGCCTGTTCCTGGAAATGCAGCTTTATAAGAGTGGCATTTCACTGGTATTCATTGGGGAAGAATCGCTCAGGGTGAACGAACTTCAAAAAGTAAAGAACCAAATTCCCGAAGATGCCGTCTCTTTTTTCAGGCATCTCCCACAAGTAGGACACAAAGAATTATTATGGTTTTATAAGGCAGCGCGGTTTGTGGTTTATCCTTCCAGAGCGGAAGGATTCGGCATACCTCCATTAGAAGCTGCCGCCATGAAAGTGCCCGTACTATGCGCCAATAGTACAGCCATGGCTGCTTTTAATTTCTTTGGAGACGGTCGGTTTGACCCTGAAAACAAGGATGATTTTTACAAAAAGTTCAACCAAATGCTTCTCGGAAATCAAGACAACGGGCGTCTGCAAAACATATCTGATACCATCCATCACGAATATTCATGGGAAAAAAGTGCCTGCCGGTTATGGGCGAGTATGGAACAAAACAATCAAATGATGGCATAATTAAATGATATTTAATCTGTTTGTACATCCATACTATTGTCATCTTAAAAAAAGTTTTGCACAAAGGCAACCTTAGCCCTTTCGGTTACGTAGTTATCTTGTTATTGTTATTTGCAAATTTTAGCTTTACAGAGTGAATAAGCCGAGCCAACAATTGCATTTTATTCTGGAAGGATGCCTTCAAAAGCAAAGGGGTAGCCAGAAAGCGTTATATGATTATTTTTATGCTTATTCCCTGAATATTTGTAAGCGTTATACCCGGAGTGAAGAAGATGCGATAGAAATGTTGCAGGATGGTTATGTGAAGGTTTTTCAGCATTTAGAGAGTTTTATCAGACCCGAAAATGAGGATTCATTATACCCTGCTTTCACAGGATGGCTTAAGAAGATTATGATATATACTTCCATTGACCATTACCGATCCCGGAAAAAATATCTTCCCATGGAGGATATCAATAATCATGCAGATCAGCCTGCCTCCGGCAACCATCACCCTTTAGACCATCTGGCTTATGAAGAGCTAATGAAAATGATACAAACGCTGAGTCCGGGTTATCGCGCGGTATTCAGCCTTTTTGTTCTTGATGGATTTACACACGAAGAAATAGCAGATACATTGGGAATATCAGTCGGAACCTCAAAATCAAATCTCGCAAAAGCGAGAGAAAATTTAAGACAAAAACTTAAGAGAGTACATGAAGGATTCATTGCCAAATATGAATGACGACGAATTGGATAAACTTTTCCGAAAGGTTGCTGAAGAACATGATACCGCAGGTAGCAGTAAAATATCTTCCGGACGTAAGGAAGAAGCATGGGAGAAAATCCAGGAAAAATTAGATGCACCACCACCTGCACACACAGATAACATTGCTGAAAGCCGGAATACAAGGAAATTCTTATTACTGATCCTTTTATTGATCATCGCAGGGATAATAGTATGGCAGGTAAGTGAGAGGAGCAGCTATAAGCCGTCTTCTTCACTTTCAACCAATCAACTATCCTCTCATACGAACGTGATTAATCAAGATCAAAAGGATGCGGCATATAAGCAAAGGAGTATGGGTGCATCTTCATCAACACCGGTCCGGCAGACAACATTATCCAATCATGCGGGTATTGTTTTGAAACAAAATGATAAAAACAATTCATACCCAAATAGTTTGCAGGTATCTCAGCCACTGCCTTCTGCTTTTCAGCTTTCGTCTGTTCCATACCTGCCTGTGATCGCTGATTATGAGATAAAGGTTGACCCGGGGGAATTGGAGGGAAAGGAAATAAGTTATTGGTCCGAGTCACTTCCATATAGCGGTCATTCCATAAACTATACTAAGCCGGATACGATCACGGCAAGCGACTCGTCAATGCTTCAAGTAAATAAAGCACCAGAGTCGAAAAAAATACCGCGCTGGTATCTTGGTATCACAGCCGGACCCAATAGAAGCAGCGCTTCCGGTGAGGGCTGGGGAACGGGCCTTGACGCAGGTTTAACACTGGATTACAGGCTTAATAAAAAATGGATGTTTGAGGCAGGAATTCTGGCTGACAAAGCGATATATACTGCTTCACCTTATAATTATAATCCTCCCCGCAACCCAATCAATTATGGCGATATTAAAAGCATTGATGCCAATTGTATGATCATAGAGTTACCTCTGGACGTGAATTATACAATATGGAGTGAGAAAGGAAATGCCATCTCAATAGGTACAGGCCTTTCCTCAACCTGGATGCACCACGAAGCTTATACGTATAATATCAAAACAAATACCGGAGCCTGGGAAAAATACCAGGAAGAAATGTACAACAAAGAGCATCAGCTATTTTCGATACTTGATTTTTCTGCAGGTTATCAAAGAAACTGGAAAAATCTCTCCTTTGGAATCAGTCCCTACGTCAAAATTCCTTTGAATGGAATCGGCTATGGCCGGGTAAAAGTATTGAGTACCGGCATCCATATTTCTTTCAAGTATGGCTTAAAATAGTGAAAGCCCCCATCTTCTTTTCTTTGAAAAATAATTGGCCTGCCTGACAACCTCCTTTCCGTCTTTTCCGATTTTTAAAGACAAACAAACTAAATAACTTTATGAAAACTAAAAACAATTTCTCTGCCAAAGGGAAAGCATTGCCCTTGCTGATAATTTTATTATCAGGGATGGTACTTTTTTCTTGCAAAAAAAATAATAATGCGCCTCCTACTCCCAAGAATATTTCATTTTCGGGTATGCTAAGCGGACAGGCCGAAATTCCTTCAGTAAATACTTCTGCAACAGGTAGTGTAACCGCCACCTATAACCCTGCAACCAAAATGTTGAGTTACACTTTCACCTGGAGTAATTTAAGCGGTGCACCCATAGCCATGCATTTCCATGACGGCGCTGCCGGAACTAACGGCGCTGTCGTAGTCCCTGTCAGCGGATTTCCTGCTACGGCAAGCGGGAGTGTCAGCGGCACTTCAAGCCCGTTAAATGACACCCTGGTCAACGATTTGATGGCTGGTAAATTTTATGGCAACATTCATACACAAAGTAATCCGGGAGGAGAGATCAGGGCGCAAATGAGCAAGCAATGAATGAAAGCACACTTGCATATTTTCATTTAGCATCAAATAAGTTTCGGTCAGATGGGTTTTTATTATCTGGCCGAAATTGTTTTTATGTTCTGCAAGCATACAAAGCAACCTTCTAATCACCCACGCCGTTTATTCATAAAAATGAAATGAATGAAAAAATATGTTGTGCTTGCTGCACTCATCATATCCGTCACAGCCTTTTATTGGAGTTGTACTAAAGTAGCGCCGCCATCAAATATGAACCAGGCCTGCACTCCGCAATTTCCCAATGATAATGTTACTTACAGCAATTATGTGCAAGGGATAGTTACTACTTATTGTACGCCTACTTGCCATAATGGTGGAGGTACGGGCCCTGGAGACTTCAGAACGTATCAGGGTATTTTGCCTTATGTGAACCTGTTCCCTTCTTATGTTATATCCGATAATGGTATTATGCCGTTGGGCAATGCACCTTTACCTAAAGCTATCAGGGATTCGCTCAACATCTGGATAAAGAATTGTACACCACAATAATTCAATATAATATGATCTGTAAAATCTTCAGGGAAAAATATAAAAGATTATTGCTGTTCTTATTCGGGATAGCCTTTATTTCATCGGCTTATGCGCAATCCAATGATATCTTTATTTGCAAAGATGCTTTTATCTCTTTCTTTTCTTCCGCGCCTGTTGAAAATATTGCCGCCCAAACAAATCAGGCTGTGTCTGCCATTAACATGAAAACAGGCGATGTATATTTTAAAGTGCCGATGAGGACTTTCCAGTTTAAGCGCGGATTAATGCAACAACATTTTAATACGGAATATTTGGAAACGGATAAATACCCTTTTGCCATTTTTAAGGGCAAGCTATCGGGCTTTACTCTTCCTGTTAATGATGGGACTTATCCGGTTACGGTGGATGGACAGTTGACCATACACGGAGTGACTAAGGAATATGCAGTGCCTGGAACATTGGAAGTAAAAAACGGACAAATAACAGCCGGTACATCTTTCAATATCAGCCTGGCAGATCATCATATTAAAATACCCGCCATCCTGAATCATAACATTGCAGAAGTATTGGCCATCAAGGTAAAAGCAGCTTATTCCCCAATGAATAAAAACTAATCATCATGCATCCAATTAAAACCATTCCTTTAGTTATGTTACTGGCCGCTTGTGCATCACCGTTATTTGCACAACAGAACCTGAGCGGTCTTTTCAGTGATTCTACTCTTAATCCGCCCAATCAGCCGGTACTCGGCACCTTCTCCTCGCCATTTATTGTCAACGCACAATCAAATGAAACATTGCATAAGCATGATCTGAATTTTTATATTTCACATCGCTTTGACGATATTGCCGGTAAATATGGCGGGGTAAAAACACTTTTCGGGTTGGATAATGCAACCGATGTAATGATCTCTTTTCAATATGGTATCAGCAATCGCCTTACGGTAGGTATCGGACGATTCAAAGGAGCGCCGGAAGTAAGATATTTAAAAGTACCCTTCAATACAATCAGCCAACTGTGGTATGGTGAATTAAAATATCGCCTGCTGCAACAAACAGAGGATAATAGCATGCCATTGGCCGTTACACTTTATGGCAATGCCCTGGCGTCTTCTATGGCTGTTAATGAAAATCCATCTTCTGATGCACATTTTAACAATTTTGGCGATCGCTGGAGCTTTATGGCTCAGGCAATTATTGCCCGGAAGTTCAGTAATAAAATATCCTTTGAAGTAATACCCACGTATTTACGCAGAAATTATGTAGCCTTTGGAGATGTAAATAATATGTTTGCCCTGGGGGTTGGAGGACGGTGGCAGTTCAATCGCACTATGGCAATAGTTGCTGATGCCTTCATTCCTTTCAGATCTCAGTCCAGCAGGAATTATTTTATATCCAATGGCATTGTTTTCTATGTTCCCATTTCAATTGGATGGGAAATAGTAGTAGATGGCCATGATTTTAATATTAATTTTACCAATGCAAATGCTATATCCGCCAATCAAATGATACCTTATACTACACGCAATTGGGGTAAAGGCGGATTCCGCTGGGGATTTAATTTATCAAGAACGTTTACGCTATTTGAAGGGACCAGACACAATTGGAAAAAATGAGCCTCCTGTCTTAACACCACTTTTTTATTCAAAAGATAAAAGGTTGTTTCATTCAAAAAATTTTGGAGGAAATAGCAAAAGAGAATATTTGGAAATGTCGGATATGAGCCGTCAGGATTAAAAATCAGCACCGGAAAAATAGTAGGCCTGATATTCATTTTGGTGCTCATTATTCATTATCCATTATCCATGACACCGATTACCATTTACCGATCACTGCTTACTGCAACTGCCTGCTGCTTTCTCATTTCCCTCCTTTAGATAACAGCCATATTCCGCCGACAATCAAAATTAATCCCAGCACATTGGTTAAGGTCAACGATTCTTTTAAAAAAAGAAACCCAATGACGGCTGCAATTAGCACTGAGCCGCCTATGATAACGGGGATGCCTGCCGAAGCAGGAACGCCTTTGGAAAAAACGAAGAAGGAAAATATTTCTCCCAGTCCTACAAATACACCTGCCAATATGGCTAACCAAATTCCTTTGGAACTAACTTCTATAGGCATACGATTTACTTTCAAATATATAAGCCAGGCGGCGCCTAAAGTAAATGCCACCACCTGCAAAATAACGGCGCCGGTGACCTCATTTATGTGTGTAGAAGCCAGCTTAATAAAAATATTATAAAGCGCATAAAAACAGGCTGTGATCAAGGCGAGATAAATCCATGACATAGCGTAGCGTTTCATTAGGAAGCGTTTATTTAACAGGTAAAGATACACAAAGCTTGGTAATGCCAAACCCGAAACTCCAAACTCTGCCAAATCATATTTTGGTGCCGTCGGAAGGCCGGAATTCCACCTTTAGTGAGAAGGGTTTTATGTTATCAATACAATAAGGAAGCACAGAGAACAGGACTTCAACCTTAGTAGAATAATAATAGCCTGTTCGTCCCAACCTTACCTGCCTGCAAAGGCAGGTAAGGTTCTTTCCCAAGGGCTATCTAAACGGCTTGCCGGGCTTTTCAGCTACCTTGAAATAAGATAATAAGGTTCAATTATTTACTCAATTCGTTATCTACTAAGGTTTGTAATGTTAATAAAGTAGAAACATTATTAAAAGAGTGGTTTCAACTGTACACAAATTTAAAATTTTCCGGTACCTCAAATTATGATATAGCTTCAAACCTCCAACTTGAAACCTTCCCCGATTATCAATTCTATTTTGTTATTTTGCCCCCAATGATGACTCCTCAAAGAAAGGAACGGTTATTAGCGGTATTAAGCAAACGTCAGCCAGGGCTGACGGTGGTGATGGAGAATGTGTTTGATCCCCATAATATTTCTGCAGTCATGCGTACCTGCGACGCCGTGGGCATTCAGGATATTTATATTTTAAATACTTTAATCCCAAGTCATAAAAAATGGGGAAAGAAGAGCTCGTCGGGAGTATCTAAGTGGTTAACTATTCATCAATTTACTGGTGTGCAGGCTTGCTTTAAGGATTTACGGGAACATTATGATCTTATTTATACAACTAAATTATCGGATGATTCGCTTTCTTTGTATGATATAGATTTCACTAAAAGAATTGCATTGGTTTTTGGTAACGAACACAGCGGCGTCAGTGAAGATGCATCGAAATTATCAGACGGGAATTTTATTATACCTCAAATGGGGCTTGTAAAATCGCTGAATATTTCTGTTGCTTGCGCAGTAACGTTATATGAAGCTTTCCGCCAGAAATCTTTGGCAGGGCATTATGCTCACCCTCAATTGACGGACAGGCAGATTCAAAAAATGAGGTTGCGTTGGAAGCTGGATGAAGAAAATAAATAAGGTTTATTTTCCCAATAGAAAAACTGCCGGCCTCTTGTTCAATTCGGGAACAGATTTCTCCCAATCTTTTATTTTTTTTGTTTTAATAAATTCTGAAGCGGAGGTGATGTCTGCGGCTATGCAAAGCAGCGTTTCCGGTTGGCAATGTTGTAAGATATCGCTCACCAAAGCATTATTACGATAAGGCGTTTCCATAAAGATTTGTGTTTCGCCCGCGTACATCATTTTTTTCTCCAAATCTTTTAATGCTTTTATCCGCTCGGGCATTTTCACAGGCAGGTAACCTGAAAATGCAAACTGCTGCCCATTCAATCCCGAGGCTGCCAGCGCCATCAACATGGCATTGGGGCCGACTAGTGGAATGACTTTCGCTCCAAGGTGATGCGCTTCTTTCACTAATATATTCCCCGGATCGGCGATGCAGGGGTAACCTGCTTCGCTGATAATGCCCACGTCATTTCCCTGATTCAGCCATTGTTTGAGTATATTCAAATCAGGTTTTTCATGATTATTTACCAGATTGAATTGAATATTATCAATGACAACAGACTTGTCTAATGCCTTCAGGAACCTTCTTGCGCTGCGCTCGTTTTCCACAAAGAAATGGTGAATGCCGATCACTATTTTTATAAAGCTTTCGGGAAAGAGTGAAGTATTTTCCGGGCTTAAGAATGAGGGGATCATATAAAGGCAAGATGGCTTGTTTTCCATAAAGGCGTATTAAATAATGATGATGTATTTTTACAAATAAAAACAAAAATATTCAATCTGTTCATGGGAAGATTACCGAAATCATTTTACCAAAGTATGGATGTCATCCGTTTATCCAAAGAACTGATTGGTAAAAAGCTGGTTTCCTGCTTTGGTGGGGAAAAAACTTCCGGAATTATCGTGGAAACAGAAGCTTATCTGGGAGAAATAGACCGGGCATCGCACGCTTACGGATTGCGCAGGACGGCCCGGACAGAAATCATGTTTCAGGAAGGAGGGATTGCTTATGTATATCTCTGTTATGGCATTCACTATTTATTTAATGTAGTGGTAAGCCCAAAGGATATTCCGCATGCTATCTTGATTCGTGGGATAGAACCTGTGGAAGGTATAGACAGGATGCTGAAACGTTGTAATAAGCCCAGGCTGGACAAAACACTGACCGCCGGTCCTGGTAGTCTTACCCGTGCATTGGGCATTACTACCAAAGAAACCGGAATCAGCCTTATAAGAAACACACCTATATGGATAGAAGATAGTAAAAACGAAATTCCTTCTGAGGAAATCTTGTCCAGTACAAGGATAGGCGTTGATTATGCCAAAGAGGATGCATTATTACCCTATCGTTTTCTTCTCAAAGGGAACCAGTATGTCAGCCGTGGAAAAGGCAAATGACTTTTTATTGGTATTTTTTCTTTAAAGAATCCTTATACTCAAAATAAGCATCATCAATAGCTATGACAAGATTTTGCAACCTGGCGCGTTCCCGGTAATCCTGTTCATTCAGCATTTTCTCACGGTGTTCCTTTTTTATCTTTTTATAATGAGTATTGATATCCGGTTCCGGCGTGTCTTTGTCAATACCTAATAATTCAAGTAACTTTTGCTTTTCAATTTCTCCATTATTATCACTGTTCATATAGTTTTTGATTTTACAAGATAGGTCAATTGCAATCCGGATGCAAAATTAAAGGGAGAAAAATGAACCCACAATACCTAAAGTTAGGTATTTTTAGGGCCCAAAAGGGTGTTTTTGAGGATGATATTAAGGCTATTTATAATATGATGCTTAAATTCCGAGGTCTTTTGCTCTTGAGATCAGTTCGGAAGTATTTTTTACATCCAGCTTCAGCAGGATATTTTTACGGTGAGTTTTTACCGTATGCGTACTGATAGAAAGTTGTTTTGCGATTTCTTCGCTGCTCAAACCATTGAGGAGGAATTGTATAATCGTTTTTTCTCTGGTGGTTATTTTGTTTAATGCATGGCCGTTATGAATTCTCAATACGTCATGCAGGGCTTCCTTAATTTGTAGTTCGGTATTAATCATTTTTGTAAAATCCACAAATACGGCTAACGTTTCTAAAGGTACACCTTCCGTTGTTTCTTTAATTACTTTTGAAATGCCCACCAGCCAGCTCCATTCGTGGCTTTCCGGATACTTGACCCGGATGGTACCTCCAAAGCTGCTTCCGTTTTTATGCTGGTAGAACTGATTGCTGAAGATTAAAAGATTAATATCATCGGGGTGGATCACTCTTGTAATGCAGGCGGTGCTGTCTTTTAAGAATTCTTCTCTGTCGAAATGAAAGGAACGTTCCCATTCAGCATTCCACCATATAATTTTGCCGGTCCGCTGGTCTCTGATATGCATAAGTGCAGGTACGAGGTTTACTATTTCCTTTTCTGATAAAGGAGGTGTAAGGTCATCACTCATTTTAAAAACTGATTAATAAAAAAGGGAATTCATCAGAATAAGATTCTGTCCTATAAAGTTAGGAAAAAGTTTGAATAAGTGAGATTAAAATTTTGGACAATTAATAACCTTGTTTCTGGAGTCGGGCTTTTGGTATATGTAGATGAGTGATATTTCGAAGCCTCCACGATAATTGGAGGCAGGTTTCAGGGAAGAAACATTAATATCATAGCTGAGTCCGACATGCAGATTGTTGATCTCCAACCCGACATAAGGATTGATAGCGTCACCTAACCGGTACCAGCTTCCTATATAAAATAAATTAGCATTCAAAGGCTGGTTGTTGATGACGAAGCCCAGAGCGCCGCCGATGTCGTACTCCTGTGCACTGGATTGCTGCATATATAGTCCGCTCAAATAAATTCTCGTCAGGGGAGAAGGAGCAAATCCGCCGCCGCCATGTAATGTAAGGCGGGAATGAAGCGGATAATTTTCACCCAAAAAAGATTCGTTAGGTTGCGATAGGTGATAATAGGAAGCGCCCCAGTACATATTTCCGTATTCACCTATGCTGGCGTTGTATAAAACTCCCACATTATAATCCGGATAAGTAATGGAGGAACTGGGGAAATATTCGCCGTTGGGCATGGAAGGATCAAATCCCAAATTGGTTAACTGGTTTTCAAAAAGCAGCTTGGTGAAATCCAGCCTTTTCTGCGCCAGCGCCACCTGAAAGCCGACAGCAATACTTTTCAACCCTTCTGCATCCAATCCTTTATGGTAGGACGTAGATAATGCCATATAGGTGCTTTTCAGCCCGCCGCCGCCGGTTTGGTCATAAAGTACCATTAAGCCGACTCCCCATATATCATTGTAAGGAATTACATTTTTCAGAATACCCATGTCTGCAGAAACGGTGCTGGTAACAAACGGCGTTGCAATGCTGGACCACTGACTTCTGTAATTGCCGGCAACCCGTATATCGCCTGAAAATAATCCGGTAAAAGCAGGGTTGAGTGTCAGCGGAGAGGCAAAAAACTGGGTAAAATGGGGATCCTGTGCCTTTGCAGGCAACCGGAACGCCAGACATCCGATAAGAAGTAACCAATGTAAATGCTTTTTCATGGGTTAAAGTATCATATAGGCCCTTTCAAATTTGCTTTACGGCGAAAAGGTACAAAAAAAAATGCTTTTACATCATTCAAAACAGTAAATTCGTGCTTCATGAAAAGAATATGGGATCAGATATTGAGGTATCTTTTTTTAAAAAGGAAAGACCCGAATGCTCCGCATACTACGTATGTAAAAATGATGCATGGCATGAACCGCATTTCCATTCTGCTGTTTATTATTTGTTTAGTTATCCTGATTATACGGCTCATTAAGTATTTGATTCATTAAGAAATGAAAAGATGCTTCGGGCAGCCTGCAAGGAAGCATCGCCTTCATCTAATCTTTCCCAAAGAAGATGATAATCCGATTTCATCTTTTGCCGGTTATCTTCTTCTAAAACCTTCTCTAATTCCCGCTTCAGATTATTTTCATTCAGGTCGTTTTGTATAAGCTCTTTCACTATTTCTTTGTTCATGATCAGGTTTACCAAAGAAATGTATTTTACTTTCACCAATTGCTTTGCCAGCAAATAAGATAAAGCGCTTCCTTTATAACAAACAATCTGAGGTACACCGAATAAAGCCGTTTCCAATGTGGCTGTACCCGAAGTTACTAAAGCCGCCGTTGACTGCTGCAATAAATCATAGGTACGATCTCTGACAAGGAGCACCTGGTTGTATCCTTTCAACATGGATTGCAGCTTTTCTTCGTCTATGGATGGCGCTTGTGCTATTACAAATTTATAATCGGGAAAATGCCGTATCATTTTAAGCATGATGGGCAGTTTGTGCAATATTTCCTGTTTGCGGCTTCCCGGAAGTAACGCGATTATTTTTCCTTCTGTAATGCTATTTCCCGTTCCCTTTTCTTTGGCATTTTTTATTACTTCTATTAAAGGATGCCCGACATATTCCACTTCATAATTCCACTTTTCATAGAATGCTTTTTCAAATGGCAGGATAACTAACATTTTATCTACGCATTGCCGAATGAGCTTTGCGCGGTTTTCTTTCCATGCCCAAATCTGAGGAGAGATATAATAAATGACTTTGTAACCGTTGGCGTGCGCCCATTTTGCGATGCGCAGATTAAATCCCGGATAATCTATTAATATAATGGCATCAGGATGAAATTGGTGAATGTCTTTCTTGCAGAAAGAAAAATTTTTCATGATGGTTCCTAAGTGGCTTAATACTTCCACAAAACCCATAAATGCCAAATCGCGGTAGTGCTTTGCCAATACGGCGCCGGCGCTTTCCATCAAATTCCCTCCCCAGCACCGGATGGTGGCATTTCCATCCACCAGATGCAGCTTCTTTATCAGGTTACTTCCGTGAAGATCTCCGGAAGCTTCTCCGGCTATGATATAATAGCGCATATATTTTTAGTAAAAATAATGATTATTTGAGTCCGATATGAAAAGTAAGTTTTATCAATTTTGCCACTCCGGAAGGAGGCCTTTGTGACATTTTTTGACTTTTCAGAGTGAACACTTATTTTAATTTAAAAACAATAATGATGATGGCATAGATCAGTGTAGCCACTAAAATACCTCTGGATGTTTCATCTTTCCGGTATTGGGTGTAAAGAAAAAAGGTGACGCCATTTACAAGCAGGCTCAGGCTTATCACTTTTGGAATTAAAAAAGAATTGTCCTTAAACAGATTTAAATAAGCTGCTATGGATTGCCCGAGAGGAAGGAATTTAATCAGATAAAAGATAAGAAAGCCCACTACCGGTCCGAGAATGCCCAATATCAAACCTAACCAGAGGTCATCTTTCTTGAAAATATTCAAAGCTTCCAACGTTTTTCCAGTTCTTTTTTCAGCTTATAATTAGTCAAATCAAATTGCACCGGCACTACCGATACATAATTATTTTCTAAAGCCCATACGTCCGTATCTTCTCCATCATCCATATTCTTAAATTTACCGGTCAACCAGTAATATTTTTGATCATGCGGGTCCCTGCGTTCGTCAAAATCTTCATCCCATTTAGCTTTAGCCTGGCGGCAAATGCGGATACCTTTCAAACGATTCTCAGCAATTACCGGAATATTGACATTAAACAGCGCGCCTTTCAGCTCGTTATCCTCTAATACTTTTTTCGTCAGTTGATAGGCAATTTTTTTAGAAAGCGTAAAATCTGCTTCAAACCTGTAATCCAAAGTAGAAAACCCAATGGAAGTTATTCCTTCAATAGCGGCTTCCATGGCAGCGCTCATCGTTCCGGAATAAATAATATTGATAGAATGATTGGCGCCATGATTGATACCGCTCAGGCAAATATCAGGTAAGCGATGTAAAATTTTATCGCGGGCTAATTTAACGCAGTCCACCGGTGTACCCGAACATTGATAAGATTCAATTTCATTCCCGAATAAATTTACTCTATGCAGTCTGAGCGGCACTCCAATGGTGATAGCGTGACCCATACCTGATTGCGCCCGGTCGGGCGCCACCACTACCACCGTTCCCAACGGTTTTACTGCATCTACTAATGCATGAATACCGGGTGCGGTAATATCATCGTCATTGGTAACTAAAATTATAGGTTTTTTATCCGGCATGTTCTGTCGTTTCCTTTTGATCAATTTTTTCGTATAGGATGATTCCAACGCGTCGTATATGATCCTTTAGTTCCTGATTTTTTATTGAGTCGAAATGGATAATATCAAAATGATAAGGCATTCGTGTTTCCTCATTTAAAAATGAACTAAGTGCAATAACCGTTTTGTGTGTAACCTTCCTGCCATCAATTGAGATGTCCACATCGCTTCCGTGTTTATAATTTCCCTTAGCTCTGCTTCCAAATAGAACAGCGCGGTCAACTTCTGTAAACCGTTTGATTGCATTCAGCATATCATTTCGATCCTTTTCCGTCAGCCCGTCATTCTTGCTCATGGGTTTTGTTTTTTAATGAAATCAATAAGCTGTTCAATAAGGGGAAATAGCTGTTCCTGATAGCACATTCGATGTCTCTTGCTTTATCTTCGTCATAAGTATGTACTGTGAGATTCCTATCTTCCAATGCATCCATCCAACCGTGCCCATCTTTGATTAAACCTGTTTCAAAAGCTTTTTTAATAACTGATTTTGGAGAATTGATTTCTATAAACTTCTGAGCTTCCAGGTAATCTTTTAATGTTTTCCATGCTAATTCCATTGTTACTTCGAAAAATTGAATAATCGCTGCCCGGGTAATGATATCAGGATTGGGAATTATTAATGATTGTTGCAATAGCTGAACAGATCTCTCAAAGTTTGTCAATCTTTGCTTCCATCGGATATCAGGATTTATCGGCATTGTATCGTCTTAGTTTTCATGAACAAAGATATGAAAAACAAAAACAGCCGGTCAGAGCTGTTTTACAGATCGGCATGATTGATGTACCGGTAAGAAAGGTAAACAAACAAAATGAGGTAACCCAGGCAAGTCAATAGAATCCAGACGGGCTGTATATGGATTGTCTCAATTCCCGGAATAGCTTGTCTCATAGGATTAGAAACCAGGTATCCACCGGCAGATAAAGGTAAAAACATTCCTAATCCGCCTGCTATTTTATCCAGAAAATGTTTGACGATTCCTTCCAGTATGAAAACATATACCAAATACAGCGCGATGGCTAATCCTGACCGGCGGAATAACAATGCAAACATAAAGGCTACGGATAGTGAAACAGCCATTTTAACAAGAAAATACCCTGCATAATCAAACCCGGAAAATACAGATATATTTTCTGTATGGTTGCCGACGATCAAGGTAAGTATGAAATATGATATCCATGCAAAAATGATGAATACAATGATGGTCAACCATTTACCCGAAATAAACTGTTTGCGGCTGATGCCGTCTATTATCTGCTGGCGATGTGTTTTAAAGGAATACTCGTTTGTAACTAATGTGATAATCAGAATGCCCAACAGCAGCACGCTGAAGCCACCTGCCCAGGCGGTCGTGGACCATATCTGGGGGAAGCTGAATATTTGTATATCCGCCATCCCATGAGTAAGTGATTTCGTTTGTATTTGTACATTGTGAATAAAATAGTTAATTCCGGCTAAAGAGATGGCAAACAAAATGATAAACGCCCAGAAAGTTTTATACTTTCTGACTTTCATCCATTCGAGCAGAAGTAATGTTTTCATGGGATCTGTGCTTTGTCTTCCGTCAGTTCAATAAATTTATTTTCCAGGCTTTCTTTAACACGCTTCAACAGGCTTAAGGTAATTCCGTGTTCAAAGCAATAACGGTTAATATCTTCATCAAGCATGTTATCCTCAACCGCAATATGGAATGTGTTATTCATCGGAGTTATCTTTTTTATTCCGGGGTATCCGGAGATGACTTGACGTAATACAGCCATATCCGGACCAGCTATTTCTATGATGGCATCATTGGAGAATATCTCGTTCACAGCACCTTTTGATATTAATTTACCCTTTTTCAGGATGGCAACATGTGAACAAACTTTTTCCACTTCGTCCAGAAGGTGACTTGCCAGAATAACTGTTTTTCCCTGATTACCTATCTCTATAATCAGCTTTCTTATGTCAGCAATTCCCGCCGGGTCCAGGCCGTTGGTGGGTTCATCCAATAAAATAACAGCCGGGTTCCCAAGTAAGGCAGCAGCCAACGCCAGCCTTTGCCTCATCCCTAAAGAATAAGTCCGGAAAAGAGAATAAGCACGTTCCCAAAGGCCGGTTATCTTTAATACTCTCTCTGCATCGTTTTTAGGACAACCTTTAATAGTGGCATTGATGCATAAATTATCATAAGCGGAGAGATAGGGATAGAAATTGGGCGTTTCCAATAAAGTACCGATTTGTTTTCGCAAGGTGTGATCGGTTTTTTTATCAAACCATTGATAACTTCCCGATGCCGGCTTTAAAACATCAGTAATGGTTCCTAAAAGGGTCGTTTTTCCGCTGCCGTTAGGGCCAAGTATCCCGAAGATGCTTCTTTCAGGGACTTCAAAAGATACCTGATCCAAAGCGCAGAGATTACCGTAATATTTAGTCAGACGATCTACTGAAAGAGCCGTTGCCATAAAGCGTATTTTAATGCTTTTCGTGGTACAAGTTAGTGAAATCCCCGACAATTGCTTTATAATTTTTATTGAATCTCAATCTTTCCAAACGAAGGTTGTTAATATCTGTAAGCAGTACTTTCCTGTAACCGGGGTTCAGCGTTCCTCCTTTTGTTCCTGCCGGTACTTCCGGATCCCATTGGAAGGGAGCATCCACCAAAGTTCCCCGCGGATACATGATGCCTGGCTGACCCTGCCCGCGGATATTGAGATAATAAGGATGAACAAGTCCGATGGTATGTCCATATTCGTGAGCGGCAGTCGTGGAATTATTTGTAAGATTGTCATACAAAAAATAGCCGGTGTTACAGCCTATTTCATCTACAAAAGAAATGTGCAGCCGTGAGAAATCTTCCACGCGGAAAAAATTCATCTGTGGGTTCATATTAGCATGGATTTCATCAGGAGAAATACCGGGTTGAAAAAATCCCTGTATATGAAAATGGATGGTATAAATGACCTTTTTTAATTCAATCAATGCCTGTGGTTCATTCCATGCATTTTCCACTTCGGAAGCCATGTTAAAAGCAAGTTCATTTGATGCAGCACTCCCGTAGAGTATAAAAACAGAAGTAATGATTAGTTGATGATTGTCCTTATCAAGAAATGCTTCACCCATAAAATTGAATTTCAAATCTTCTTTTTCGTTAACCATCTGTCAACCGATAGCCATCCGCTTCCGTAAATAATGATAGCAATAGCTATTCCGATTCCCAGAATATGAAACTCAAAACCCTCTCCATGTTTCATGCCTCCCCAATTCATAAAAAATCCGTTGGAAATATGAACGGTTAGCATGGCGGTCAATAAAAATATGCCATTTAAGCATGCCATCACTCTTCCCCATAAGCCAATGATGAGTAAAACGGATCCGATGGATACAGATAGTATGCCTAATAAGGCAATGATCCAAGGGAAATGATAAAATCCGGTATAGTATTTTATGGTACCTGAAAGACCGTTTCCGCCAAACCATCCAACTGTCTGCTGTAATCCATGCGCCAGCATCACAATACCCAGAGCCAGCCTGAGAAAAAGTCCGGCAACAGAATTGCCGGTATGCATTATTTTTTCAAACATAACATTAAACTTATAAACTTTTAAGCCTCTATGTGGGAGTTAGATTGGATGGGGTACAAATATACTAAAAAGCTTCTCTCAAAACTTAATTTTAAATAAGTTTGCTGTAAAGAGATACTAAACTTCTACACAATATCACTTGGAGGAAATCCCCTGGACAAGATAAAAATAATTTTAAAAAATACCTAAGATATTAGTGCTATATCAAACATGAGTTGCCCGGTTCCTCACTAAGGCACAAAGCTCACAAACCTGCCTGACGGCAAAGGCAGGGGCTCTGTTTGGTACTCTCTGTGGCTTTGCCCAAAGGACTCCTAATCGGAGTGGGATAATCTTTTGCGTCATTTTATTTTTGACATCACACTAGAATTTTCGTTTCACTTTGTCAAATTCTGCCGCTCCTTTTTTGGGGTCGGCAACCATCATTTCTACATGGGTAGCCCGCTCTGTAGCTCCCCAATGGACCCTTGTTTTTACATAATAGATGTGGCCGAAGCTGACCGGCAACATGATAGAAGCAGATTGGTTAAATAAGGTGCCTTTGATTTCAAATGATCCTTCCTTCAGTATCTTGAAAATATATCCCGAGTTATTTTCTGCTATCCCCATTTCTATATTATCCATATATACAGGATAAAGATTAAGGAAATTAGAAAGCTTGCCAGGTCTGTACAAGTATAATACAGCGTATCGCGAAGTATCACTAAAATGTTTCTGCCTTAACAGCGCACTGTTAGCGATAGTAGTAAAAAGCGGGCTGTTAGTAGGATGGAGTTGGGGATGAAACCATATCGTGTCGTCTCCAATAGGAATATCCGGCATTTTATTAATATACGTAGTAAATGTAAAATAGTCGTTTGTGATATTCGTAATCTTTTCAACGAATGTGTTTTCTTCCAATAGAGCACGCGTCTGAAGTGACATTTTAGTATTTCCGGCGACATACTTTTCCGAAAAGCTGCAATCCCTGCCCCATTTGATACGAAATTGGACTGTATCACCCGACTTTAAATTCTTATCGCTTTCATTTTGGCCTTCGATCTTTTCTGCATACTCATCAGAAGTATTTTTAGGATAAGAATAAAAAATGCCATGGTGTATATCCTGGCATGTGACAGGTTTATCCTGACTAAAGGAAATCTCCGGTAACAGGAAAAGAGCGTATAATAAGTATATGCATTTTTTAGATAAAAACAGTATATGGGTCATAAGAAATAAAAATTATGTTTCAACTGTTGGTGATAACGAGTAAACTCAAATATCAGTTGTATGCGAAAGATCCACATACATCTCGACCGGATGTTTTTTCAAATCTTATCATTCCCGCTCAATCTACCAATCATTTTCAAAAAAATATAACTGAATGATATAGTATTGAGTGGGAAAGCTAAGCAATTAAACCGGATGATTAATAGACATGCGGGGTTCAATGTCCTTATATTCCGGGATTACAATTGACTTTTGGTACGCTTTTTTTACGGAGGTTATTCGTCTTTAAAACCTTGTTACCCTTCTTCGGGGTCACGGAAGTGACTATTAAATTGTTTTAAATAATGAAACGTCAGTAATACATGCACAATCAACAATGCCATGCAACCAATAAAAATATAAATAACGTTGTGCAGCAAATATAAAGGGACACTGGTAACCTTACTGATCTGCTCAATATAAGATTTCTCTATAAGCCCATAACAGATAACTCCAATTACCAGTATGGCATAAATAATAGTCACAAAAGCATTTACTTTAATCCATTCTTTCAGCTTATAACGCAGCGAGTTTCCCTTTGCCATCACGTGTCTGGCGAATACGGCGCTAAGATTGGTATATAGCAAAACGGAAAGCCATATAAATAAGGAGAATAATAATTTGGTATTAAATCCCGTTGCCATGAAGCTGACAATAATTCCAAACAAAAATAAAATGGCGATGAAATTATCAATGCTTCCTATCACTCTGTATGTCCAGTATTGTTTCTGTTTCTGCCTTTCCATAAAATCAATTTCCTCACTTATTCTTTCACGATGGTAATCTGTAATTCTTCCAATTGTTTATTGTCAATTTGATCCGGCGCATCCAGCATCATATCTCTTCCTGCATTATTTTTCGGAAAAGCGATAAAATCACGGATACTTTCACTGCCGCCTAAAATAGCGCATAATCTGTCAAAACCGAAAGCAATACCTCCGTGTGGGGGAGCGCCATATTCAAAGGCTCCCATCAAAAAACCGAATTTCTCCTGCGCTTCTTCCCGGCTCATTCCTAAAGCGCTGAACATTTTTTCCTGAAGTTCTTTCTGGAAAATACGGATGGATCCACCGCCGATTTCATTACCGTTCAATACCATATCATAGGCATTGGCTTTTATTTCTCCAAAATGCTCCGGTTGACTCATCAAGGCAACCTGCTCTTTCTTTGGCGAGGTAAAAGGATGATGCAAGGCCATCCATCTTCCATCTTCTTCCGAATATTCAAACAAAGGGAAATCAGTCACCCACAATGCTTTGAATTCTTCTTTTTTACGAAGCCCCAGCCTGTTACCCATTTCCAGCCGTAATTCGCTCATCGCTTTGCGTGTTTTGGCTTCTTTACCTGCCATAATTAAAATCAGGTCTCCCGGCTTTGCTCCACACGCCGAAGCAATGTCATTCAGTTGTGCTTCATTAAAAAATTTATCAAAGCTGCTTTTATAAGTATGGTCGGTATGGCTCTTTACGTAAGCTAATCCCTGCATGCCTATTTGCGGGCGCTTTACCCAATCGGTCAGCTCATCCAATTGCTTACGGCTGTAATTCCCACATCCTTCGACTGCAATTGCCACGACTAATTCTGCTTCATCAAATACTTTAAATCCTTTTCCTTTGGCAGCTTTTTCAAGATTCACCAATTTCATCCCGAAACGGATATCCGGCTTATCGTTTCCATAATCACGCATGGCATCATGCCAGCTCATTCGGGGAAACGGGTTGATGTCTTCTATCCCTTTAACTTCTTTTAATACCTCTTTAATCATTCCTTCGAAAATATGCAGAATATCTTCCTGTTCCACAAAGCTCATTTCACAGTCTATCTGAGTAAATTCCGGTTGACGGTCTGCCCGCAAATCCTCATCACGAAAACATTTCACTATCTGATAATATCTGTCATAACCACTCACCATCAATAATTGTTTTAAGGTTTGTGGCGATTGCGGCAAAGCGTAAAATTGTCCGGGATTCATTCGCGAAGGCACCACAAAATCACGGGCGCCTTCCGGCGTGGATTTGATTAGAAAAGGCGTTTCAATATCCATGAAACCATGACTGTCTAAATAATTTCTGACAATGCGATTTATGCGGTATCTCAATTCCAGGTTCTTTTTAACCGCATTTCGCCGGAGATCCAGATAGCGATAACGCATACGCAGGTCATCACCGCCGTCCGTATCATCCTGTATGGTGAAAGGCGGCGTTTTCGATGGGTTGAGTACCGTGTATTTGGAGACGTCAATTTCAATATCGCCGGTGATAATATCGGGATTTTTATTGCTGCGTTCGGAAACTGCCCCGCTTACCTGCAGAACAAATTCCCGTCCAATAGGGTTTTCATCCAGCGCCTGGTTCATGTTTTCCCTGAAAAGAAGCTGGGTAATGCCATAACGGTCGCGTAGATCAACAAATGTAATACTACCGAATTTGCGAATGGTTTGCACCCACCCGGCTAAAGTTACGGCTTGTCCCTTATTTTCAATCCTAAGCTCGCCACAGGTATGCGTCCGATACATAATTTATTCTTCTGATGATAAATCTTGAATAAGCAGGTTTTCAAAAACAGCGCAAAGATAAGGAAAGGAGAACAGTTAAATAATCCTTAAATCCCCTTAACCAGTTACCTTTGTACCTTTTCGAAGGAGAACAGACTTATGATTACAGTTATATGCGGGACGAACCGCAAGGGAAGCAGGACAAGGAATATTGTTTTTTATTACAGGGATGAGCTGTTGAAAATGGGAGAGCATCCGCAGGTGTTGTTGCCTGAAGGAATAGATTTGAACAAACGTACGCCGGAATTACAAAAGGTGGAGGAGGAAATGCTGATACCGTCCGATAAATTTATTTTTATCTTGCCGGAATATAACGGCAGCTTTCCGGGCGCTATAAAAACACTGATAGATATGTGCCGTGTTCCGGAATGTTTTTATGGGAAAAAAGCTTTATTAACCGGTGTGGCAGACGGACGGGCGGGGAATTTACGCGGGATGGAACATTTTACCGGAATCCTCAATCACATGAAGGTAATAGTTCATCCTGATAAATTGCCTATTTCTGTACTTAAAAAATTAGTAAATAAAGAAGGAGATTTGATGGACGAAGAAACTAAGAAAGTAATTGAGAAACAACTAAAGGAATTTTTGGATTTTTAATTTTTCGATGTCCGATGTCCCGATGTCTGATTTGGAAGAAGAAATCATAAATAGAAACGTACCTTAAAATCAGACATCTAAAAATCAGAAATCAACAAATAAAAGGAATCATGCGTTCGAGATCGGTACTTTCCATTGTAGTAATTATTCTTTTCCTGCTTGACTTGTACGTATTTCAGGCGGTAAAGACTGTTGTTTCTCATCATCATCTGCGTTTGCGATTAGCTATCCTTATTGCCTATTGGATAATAGCATTGGCTTGCTGGATATTGGTACTCACCATGCCGAACTGGCACATTACAGAAGGACACGGAAATTTTAAATTTATTCTGATTACTATTATTCTCGGAATTTATATTGGAAAATTATTAGCTTCTGTGTTTTTCCTTATAGATGATTTACGAAGGGGGGGTATCTGGATTTTCTCTTTATTTCAGCATAAGCCGGTCATTTCTCCTCCTGAAATTATTCACGGCATTTCACGCTCCAAGTTTTTATCGAGAGTTGGATTACTGGCAGGCGGCGGATTATTTGCGACGTTGGTATATGGGTTTTCCAATAAGTATAACTATAAAATCAGGAGAATAAATCTTTCTTTCTCCAATCTTCCTCCTGCATTTAAAGGATTAAAAATTGTGCAGGTTTCTGATATTCATTCCGGCAGCTTTGATAATGATGAGAAAGTAAGAAGAGGAGTGGATATGATTAAAAATGAGAAACCCGATGTTATTTTTTTCACGGGAGATTTGGTGAATAACCGATCGGAAGAAATAAAAGATTACCAGGAACTGTTTGGAAGCTTGCAGGCGCCGATGGGAGTTTTTGCTATTTTAGGGAACCATGATTATGGCGATTATGTGCATTGGGAAAGTAAAGAAGCCAAAGCGGCTAACCTGGAACAACTAAAGAAAACGGAAGCGGAAATGGGTTGGAAAATGTTGAATAATGCACACACCCTCTTAGAAAAAAATGATCAGAAAATAGCAGTTATCGGTGTCGAAAACTGGAGCGCTAAGGCAAGATTTCCAAAGTACGGCGATTTAAAAAAAGCTTATGCAGGTACGGAAAATATTCCGTTTAAAATATTGCTTTCCCATGACCCTTCTCACTGGGATGCACAAGTGCTGCCTGATTATCCCGATATTGACCTGATGCTGGCAGGTCATACGCATGGAATGCAGTTCGGCATTGAGATTCCCGGCATCAAATGGAGCCCGGTTCAATATGCCTATAAGGAATGGGCAGGGCTTTATAAAGAAAATGAACAGTACCTCTATATAAACCGGGGTTTTGGATTCCTGGGCTATCCGGGCAGAGTGGGGATACTGCCGGAAATAACCGTGATAACGCTTGGTTGAAAAATGTAATCTCTCTTAAATCACGACAGATTTATAGCACCTCTATTCTTCATGAATGAACTAATTCTATAAATTAATCACGTCCAGTTCTAATCTGAATGAAGGAATGCTACTTAGGTTAATAATGTTTTTACTGTCACCATCAATGAAAATGAATGTTGCCTTATGACCTGAGTAGTTCAAATTCTCCACGCTATCACTAACCTTATTATTTTATTTTTTTCATGAAATATAGAAGGGTAAATAAATTCCTTTTTTGAAAAATTTTAATCAGTACTTTTAGCCTTTAATTTTATATCACTTCATGAAAAAGATAATTATTTTTTTATGGCTGACAGGAATATTATTTCCCACATTTGTTTCAGCGCAGAATAATCCTGTGAAACAGGTGGAGCTGACTCAATTTCATTTGCAATCTTCTTACCTGATTACCGAACCGGGAAGTATTTTATCTTCCGATACCTATCATCCTAAAGATTATTGGTTCCCGGTCAAAGTGCCTTCCACGGTTTTGACCGGCCTGGTTGCTAATCATATATATCCTGATCCATATATTGGCATGAATAATATGCTGATACCGGATGCCTCTGATAGTTTTAATGTAGAATGGGGCTTGTCAAAATATAGTTTTCTTCCTAATGAACAGAATCCGTGGAAGAAACCATATTGGTATAGAACCACTTTTAATGTTCCTTCAAAAGATAAAGGCAGATTTTTCCAACTCATCTTTAAAGGGATCAATTATCGTGCGGCTGTTTGGCTGAACGGGCGGCAGATGGCAGATTCGGCTCAAATGGCCGGTATGTTTGCAGAATATGCTTTGGATGTAAGTAAGGCTGTCAAACCCGGCAGCGAAAATATATTAGCGGTTGAAATTTACCCCTTGGATTATCCCGGTTTGCCTGCTCATCCCCAATTGAATGCACTCGGGCCTTTCTATGAAAATGGAGGCCCTACCGGTGATATTGGAAAGAATGTAACCATGCTTTGTTCGGTAGGATGGGATTGGATTCCCGCCGTCAGGGATCGTAATATGGGTATCTGGCAGCCGGTCTATTTGCGTACTTCCGGTTGGGTAACGATTGACCACCCTAAAATTGTAACGCAGTTGCCTGATCTTCCTGATACCAATCTGGCTAAGATATCCCTGCAGATGAAATTAACTAATCATTCCGGTGAAAATAAGAGCGGAAAACTATTAATAAGAATAAGTCCTGAAAATTTTACAGGCACCTCTTTTTCTTTTGAAAAAATGATTTCTCTGCCTGCCGGTGAAAGCAAGGGTATTGATTTGGATGCGAATCAAATTAAACAATTGATTATTCGTCATCCTCATCTCTGGTGGCCGAATGGTTACGGTAATCCCAATTTATACAGAATTAGTTTGCAATATGTACATGATCGTCAAATAGCGGATGATACTTCTTTTGTTTTTGGAATCCGCACAGTCAGCTCTGAAGCCACGGAGGTCAATGGCTGGACGCGCAGGGATTTTTATGTGAATGGGAGAAAGATTCATTTAGATGGTGGCGCCTGGGTTCCCGATATGATGCTGAACAGAGATTCTGCACGTTATGATGATGAGATCCGTCTTTGCAGAAATGCACATATTAACTTATTGAGAATATGGGGTGGGGGAGTGACACCACCTGACGTATTTTTTGAGCTGGCAGATCGTTATGGCATGTTGGTTTGGCAGGATTTCTGGGTGACTGGCGATACGCAGGGGGAATTTAAAGGATCGCCGGACTGGCCATTACAAAGTAATGTGTTTATCCGTAACATGACCAGCACCATATACAGAATACGTAATCATCCGGGCTTGTTATTATGGACGGGCGGTAATGAAGGCCATGCCAGAAAAGAATTATATAATGCCATGCGGGATAGCATTATAAAGCTGGACGGCACAAGGCCCTTTATGCCTTCTTCATCCGGATATGCCAAATTACCGGTAGGGTGGAAAGAATCCTGGCCGGACAATAAACCAGCAGGCGTATATAGCGGCGGCCCTTATTCATGGCAGGACCCATCCGTATATTATCAAAAAGTGAATGAAGGGAAAGACTGGGTTTTCAAAGACGAAACAGGCATACCTTCACAACCACCATATAGCTCCTTGCATAAAATTATTCCTGACTTAATTCCTGATGCTACATTACCTTATCCGCTGAATAATACCTGGGGCTATCACGATGCCTGCACGGGAAACGGCCATTATGAATTATATTACGATACGATGGTTGCACGATATGGAGAACCTGCCGGCATGAAAGATTTTTCAGAAAAAATGCAATTCATGAATGCCAATGGATATCGCGGAATCTTTGAGGCGGCAGCGTCTAAATTGAATCAAACCGGTGGTGTGATGCTGTGGAAGCTGAATGCGGCTTTCCCAAGTGTTATCTGGCAAATCTATGATTGGTATCTGGAGCCTAATGCCGGATATTATTTTATTCAACGCGCCCTTGCTCCTGTGCATATCCAGCTTAACCTGGATGATTCAAGCGTGGCAATTATCAACCGAAGCTATCATCCGGAAAATAATTTATCTGCACAAATCAGTGTATGCAGCTTAAATAATCAATTGCTGTATCAACATAACTATATAGTTAGTATATCGGATACTATGGTAAAGAATATTGTTTCGATTGCACCTGTCTTGAAGGATCAAAAAGATATTGTGTTTATCCTGTTGTCTTTAAAAGACAAATCAGGGAAAGTCATTTCACATAATACTTATTGGATGCAGCCGGCACATAATTATAAGGAACTCGGCAGCATGCCAAAAACCAATGTGGACGTTCGGCTGCTGCAAGCTTCTCAGGATAAGAGCCAGGATAAGTGGACATTCCGATTCACGAATTCTTCTAATCAATTGGTATTTTTTGTACATCCGAGATTAATGAAGGCAGATCTATCAGATGAAATATTACCCGCATGCTGGTCGGATAATTATTTCTCTCTGGCCCCACATGAAACGATTACGGTAACAGTGAGTTGTCCAAAAACTCAAATATTGAAAAAACCTAAGTTGTTAGTTGGAGGATGGAATATAAAAAATGAGAAGATCATAAATCTTTAAAGTGAATAATGTAATAGAATTAGGTAGTCAATAATTATAAATGTGGCTAAAGCCGCCAATTATTGATATTTTTTAATTTCGGTGGCTGAAGCCACCGGTAATGGATTAAAGGACTATCTATTGCAGTCTGCTTTAGCAGACTGATTTCAAAAGGCTATGCCAAAATGGGCTTTAGCCCCATAATGGATGTTAGCATCTTTGAAGTATTTATACTGATGTCTAAGTACTTTTACGGAATAATGTTAAAAAATAAAAAAACTCTTTGTTATTATAAAAAGGCATTTTATATTTACATTGGTTTTTATGAAGAAAGCAGTTGAAGTGACATAACCAGTTTGTTTCCATTGTTAACCATTTAAACTTCAAACCCCGATATTAAAACCCCAATCATCGCATGAATATAACGCTCTCTTTTTACTTTCCTTAAGTAGGAATGGTGTGGTTTCCCCCTATAGTGATATTATTGTGGCATGTTGGATTTCTTAAAAAGACCTCCATTCAATTAAAAGACCTCCGTTATTTGGTTAGGTGGCAATGTAATCCATGCCATTGACATGAAATTTTTTTGACGCTGACGCTTTGGTAAGGGTTCGGTTAATGTCGGATTTAAACCCAGTCCTATGGCCATCCAGGATTTAAACCCCTCTTCTGGCAGCAGCAAGCAGTCACTTTCTCCCAGTGCTGTTAACCATTCAGATCAAGAAAAAAAGTCGAAGGGAGGCCTTGCCGATTTCGCTATTCAGGTTCCTGCCGTCAATTTGCCCAAGGGCGGAGGAGCTTTAAAAAGCATGGACGAAAAATTTGCTGTAAATGCTGCTAATGGTACAGCTTCTTTCTCCATTCCCCTGCCTTTTTCAAAAACCCGCAGTGATTTTGCTCCAGCTATTTCCCTTGGGTATGATTCCGGTTCCGGCAATGGTCCTTTTGGCCTGGGATGGAGCCTTGATCTTCCTTCCATTCAACGAAAAACCAGCCGGCAACTTCCGCTTTATGAAGACAATACTGACAGCGACATTTTTATGTTCACCGGTGTGGAGGATCTGGCACCCTTTCTGAAGGAGGATGATTCAGGTAACTGGACCGTTTTTGAATTTATCGCTCCATCCGGTGAAAGAGTAAGGAGATACCGCCCGCGAATAGAAAAAGACTTTCAACGGATCGAGAGGATAACTCCCCCCGGCAGCCTTTCTTTTTACTGGATCGTTACATCACCTAATAATATAGTTACTGTGTATGGCAGAAACACTACAGCCCGTATCGCCGATCCGGCCAACAACAACCGGGTGTTCAAATGGCTCCCGGAGCTGAGTTTTGACGACCAAGGCAACTGCATGGAATTTGAATACTTGCCCGAGAACCTGGTTAATGTTCCATCCGCCCTGCATGAACAAAACCGGCTGAATGGCCTTGCACCTTTCGCCAATACTTACCTGAAGCGTGTAAAATATGGGAACACCACACCTTATACACCGGACGCGTCCCTTGCATACAATCCTGCCCAGCCGGTCAATCCGGACTATCTATTTGAAGCTGTTTTTGATTTCGGTGATCATGACGGGAAGAATCCGTCTCCGTTGGTTCAGCAGAGCTGGCTGGTACGTACTGATGCTTTTTCGACCTATCATGCCTGCTTTGAAATACGTGCTTACCGGTTGTGTAAACGCATTCTTTTTTTCCATTATTTTAAAGAACTGAATGACGGAGAAACGCCTTCTCCTTATTTGGTACGTTCCCTGGATATTCAATACCGTTATTTCAATAACCCTGCTGCAACAGCAGAAGATCTCAGGAATGAAGAAACCGATTATATCATTTCTCTGCAGCAATCAGGATATAAAAAAGCCGGTGGCATACCGGTCAAAAAGAGTTTTCCCCCGCTTGATTTTGATTACCAGGAAAAGACCTGGGATATGACTGTGAAAACGGTTACTCCTGAAAACAGGGAAAATGCTCCTGCCGGTATAGGCGGCAACTATCAATGGCTGGATCTCCGGAATGAGGGCATATCAGGAATACTGAGTGAACAAGGTAACGGATGGTTTTATAAATCCAATTTGGGAAATGGCAATTTTTCGCCTGCTGAACCGGTAATTCCTAAGCCATCCTTCAC
>SCQV01000187.1 GCA_004299085.1 Chitinophagaceae bacterium
TTAAATAAGAATATTTCACCGGGTGAAGGGTAACTAATGTTATGTCAAGAATATTTTATCTTATTTCCCACTAAGCCCTGCCTACCCGGACAGGCACAAAGTCCACAAACCTGCTTGCAAAGGCAGGGGCTTTTCTTCGTGCACCTTAGTGGCTTTGTCAAAAAGACTCCTTTTGGAGTGGGATTACTTTTACCGTCATTTCTAAGTTGACATAACACTAAGTGATTAGCCGTCCTTTTTTAACATCTCTCAATTTCTTCTTGTGGGCATCTCTCAACACCTTATTTTTAGCTTTATTTAGCCACGAATAGCACGGATCTGCCTGCCGGCTGGTTTTCACGAATCTATAGGTGGTTTTTTAGGGATGCCCTTATAGTATTTCAGGCCATAAAACTAATCAATTATAGCTTAGCTTTTATATCGGAAATCCTTAAGGTTATTTTTAGAAATAACAATAAAAAAAGTACTTTAGCGAAAAATTGAGCCATTCGTCAATGGAATACGAAATTAAACACCGGGGCAAGTTCAAATATGTGGAAGAAGGGGAAGGGGAACCTTTGATATTGCTACACGGACTTTTTGGCGCTCTCAGCAACTTCAGCGATCTGATAGAGCATTTCAGGCACAGGTGCAAAGTGGTAGTTCCTTTGCTGCCTTTATATGAGCTGACCCTTTTAGAGACTACGGTGGCGGGGCTGGCAAAATATGTCAACCGCTTTATAGAAACTTTGGATTATCATCATATTAACCTGTTGGGCAATTCATTGGGAGGGCATGTGGGTTTAGTGTATTCACTGAATCATCCGGAGCGTGTGAAAACGATTATTCTGACGGGCAGCTCGGGCCTTTTTGAAAACGGAATGGGCGAAACCTATCCCAAACGTGGTAATTACGAATTTATTAAAAAGAAAACAGAGCTGACTTTTTACGATCCTAAGGTCGCCTCTAAAGAGTTGGTTGACGAAGTTTTTGAGATCGTAAACAACCGTCTGAAGGCCATTAAAATTATCTCCCTGGCTAAATCGGCTATCCGGCATAATCTGGGAGAAGAATTGCAGAGCATAAAAGTGCCCACTTTGCTTATCTGGGGTAAAAATGATACTATCACCCCACCATTAGTTGCAGAAGAATTTCATAAGTTGATTCCTAACTCGGAACTGCATTATATCAACCTTTGCGGACATGCACCCATGATGGAAGTTCCGGATGAGTTTAATGTCTTTTTGGAAGAATTTCTAAAAAAACACAGTCAGTAGAAATCTTATTACTTTTAAATTTGTTAAAACAGTATGCTGGCAAATGAATTGATATCGCCCATTATTCCAGTAGTCAATGAACTGGACAGTCCTGCAAGCGCCTTGCGGCTGATGAACGAGTACCATTTATCGCAGTTACCTCTGGTTGACGAAGATCAATACATTTGTCTTTTGGAAGAAAATGGTCTTTTAGATATGGACGATCCGGAAGTGCTGCTGAAAAATGTGAATCTGCCCTATCTGAAGCCTGCCGTAAAGGGGAATGCCCATTTTTTTGAAGCACTGAAATTAGTCGGCGATTTTAAGTTGAGCCTGATACCCGTCGTAGATGATGAAGGTCATTATATAGGATCCATTACTCAGGAAAACCTGCTTTATACACTGGCCCATTTCAATGGGGTTCACGAATCCGGCGGCATCCTGGTGCTGGAAATAGATCAAAATGATTTCATGCTGTCAGAAATATCCCGTCTGGCCGAGTCTGAAGACATCCGCATTCACGGTGTTTATACGTTTAATAACCCTGCAACAAATAAGCTTCAGGTGATTTTAAAGACAAATCGCCAAAACCTCAATACGCTCATCGCCACGCTGGAGCGTTTTCATTATACCATTCTGTATCGCTTCGATGAACCGCCTTCCGGCGATGACATCCGGGTAAACTATGATCTGTTGATGAACTATCTTAATATGTAAAAGTTTGTTAGGCAAATACCCTATTTTTGCTCTTTTCATTTATAATGCCCCGCAATCGCCGCAAAGTGAGTATGTTCCCGAAGTTGGTTTCTGTGGTGATCCTATTGATGCTGACCGCTTCTGTTGTCAGCGCTCAAAAGGTGCACACGCCAATCATTACCATAGAACGAATAAAGGAAGCGCCTCAGGAAGATCTTAACCATCTCTCCAAGCAAAACCATCTTCATGATACGAGCTATTTAGTTATTAATAAAATAATCATTACGGGGAACAAGAAAACCAAAACCTCGATCATTTTAAGGGAACTGGGATTGAATCCGGGGGATACTTTGTATGCGGACGAACTCACTGCTTATTTAGAAGAAAGAAGGCAACAGTTGCTAAACACGTCCCTTTTTCTTACGGTGCATATCTATCCGGTCAATATGCTGGCACACCAAACCGATCTGCACATAGAAGTTTTTGAAAGGCAGTATTTTCTGGTAATCCCCATGCTAAGCCTGGCAGACAGGAATTTCAATGTATGGTGGGTAGAAGAACACCGCCGGCTAAACAGGCTGAACTATGGAATACAATTATATGAGAACAACCTGACCGGTAAAAATGACCGGTTGCAGCTCCTTCTGCAGCATGGTTACACACGGCAATATACCCTACAATACCAGTTACCTTATTTTAACAAAAACCTGACGCAGGGAATGGGCTTACTCATTTCATACAGCCATAACCGGGAAATAAATTTTGAATCAGCATACGATAAACAGGCTTTTTTTAAGCAGGATTATTTCCTGAAACAACAATTTATTTTCGGAGTCAATTATACTTATAAAAGGGCTATTCGTCTCAAGCATAAAATTAGCATCACTTATAATGTGTATAAAGTGCAGGATACCATTTTGAAGCTAAATCCCAATTTTTTCCCGGATAATAATACCACGCAAAAATATTTTGAGCTAAGCTATAATTTTGATTACATAGGTGCGGATATCTGGGCTTATCCTTTACGCGGATTTAATATTGAAGCCACTTTGTTTAAAAGAGGATTTGGGATATTGAGCAAAGTAAATGAAACAAGCCTTTCCGTAGATGCAGCTAAGTTTTGGGCCATCTTCCCCAAAACTTTTGGCGAAACGGAATTCTCAGGAGAAATGCATTTTCCGGAAAATCAACCTTATTTTTTATCGCAGGAAATGGGATATTACAATAATTACCTGCGCGGAATGGAGTATTTTGTATTGGAAAGCGACCGGTTCGGCATCCTGAAAAATACACTCAAGCAAAAAGTATTAGCCCTGAGAATACATTCACGATTGTTGCCTAAGGAGTTCTCCTCTATTCCCATACAATTATATCTGAAAGTGTATGGTGATGCAGGGTATTCCTATAAAAAAAATCCGGGAACCAGCTTTCTGGATAATGAATTTCTTTATACCTACGGCGCAGGAGCAGATATTGTGTCATTCTATGATGCTGTGCTAAGAATAGATTACAGTATTAACCGTTTAGGGCAAAAAGGGTTATTTTTACATTTTAAGTCAACATTCTGATACTTATCGGAATGCTTATAAATTATTCACATGCAAATAGCTTTATATAGCCGTACAACCTCTGGAGTGGAGGCTTCCGATGTGCAACAATTGCTTGATGAATTAGGGCATTACCGTATCATTCCTGTAGTTTATAAGCCGTTTTATTTGCTCATCAGGCCTCATCTCCGGATGGAAAACGAATTAAAGACCTTTTCTTCGTCAGAAGATCTGAATTCGGGCACGGATTTTTTGATTAGCATGGGCGGCGATGGGACCTTACTGGATACGGTATGCTTTGCTCAGGACAAAGGAATTCCTGTTATTGGCATTAATTTCGGAAGGCTCGGCTTTTTGGCAAGCATTGGCAGAGAAGATATCCATAGATTGGCAGAAGCCCTGATCAACCGTACTTTTCAAATTGATCAGCGTACATTGGTGCACCTGGATTCAAATATTCCTTTGTTTGGAAATCAACCTTACGGATTGAACGAATTTACCATTCATAAAAAGGATACTTCTGCCATGATCAAAATACATACTTATCTGAATGGTGAGTTCCTGAATACCTACTGGGCAGATGGTTTAATCGTTTCCACTCCAACCGGATCCACGGGATATTCTCTGAGCTGCGGCGGGCCGGTGGTTTTCCCTGATTCACGCAGTTTCATGATTACGCCGGTAGCCCCCCATAACCTGAATGTCCGCCCCATTGTAGTCCCTGATCATAACATTATTTCTTTTGAAATAGAAGGAAGAAGCGAACAGTTTTTGTGTACTTTAGATTCAAGAATGGAAACAGTAAGCCGTGATACACAACTGGCCATACGCAAGGAAGATTTCCGGCTGGGCCTGCTCCGGCTGCATGAAAGTAATTTTCTGACCACTCTCAGAAATAAGCTTTTATGGGGAATTGATAAAAGGAATTAATCAGCAGGTAACTTATTTTTTAATACCAAAATTAATTTAGCAACGTTTTTAGATAATATCCACTGACATATTCTCATGGTACTTTCGAAATTTTACGGTCTTCTGTCCGCCACGGTATTCTTGTTTTCCATAGCTAAAGCACAGACTGATTTCCACGATAATAGTATGAAATATGTGGGTGAGCTGGGTATTGAAGCGGGAACCGCAGAATATTTCGGCGATTTAAATCCTAACGGCTCTTTTCACGCCATGAAACCTGAAGGAAGTATTTTTTTCCGGTATTTTTTCAATCAATATTTCGGCGCCAGTGCACATTTACTTTTCGCGCAGCTTGGCTATTCAGATGCTTACAGTAAAGATTCCGTACAGCGAATCCGGAATCTCAGCTTTGATACCAATATCTGGGAATTGAGTCTTCAGGGCGATTTCAACTTTTTTAATTTTGAGCCGGGCAGCCTCACCCATCGTTTTACACCTTATTTTACGTTAGGGCTGGGTGCTCTTCATTTTAATCCCTACACCTATTACCAGAATAAAAAATATTATCTGCAACCTTTAGGAACTGAAGGACAGGGATCGCCCTTATATCCACACAGAAAAAAGTATAGCCTCTGGACTTATGATATCCCCATGGGTGTTGGCTTAAAATATAATTTAAACCGTTTCTGGAATATAGCATTTTCAGTTACTTATCATTTTACGGGGACGGATTATCTGGATGATGTGAGCACTACTTATGCCGGTCCGGCAGCTTTTCCGCCGGGCCCTGATGGCAAGCAAACCATCGCTTCCATTCTGCAGGATCGTTCAGGAGTTTATGGGCCTCCCATTGGTGAAGCAGGCAGACAGCGCGGCAACAGCAGCAATAAAGACCAGTTTGTGTGCATCGGAATCAGCCTCGCATGGCTCTTCGACAGCTACCACTGTCCTGTGTTTTAGGCAGTTAAAGTTGTGTTAAATCAACCTCCTTAACTTCTCCACTTTTGGCATAAAGGTATTTTTGTACCTTTGCCAACCTTTTGAACAGGATATGTAATTTTAAAAACAAAGAATAAACAGGCATACCTGTCAGCGCAATAATTTTACATTACCGGGATGAGTCTGAAAGATAAAATTGACCTGCAGCGTTTACCTGAGCATATTGCCATCATTATGGATGGCAATGGCCGGTGGGCACAAGAACGCAGCGAGGACAGGCTGTACGGGCACCATGAAGGCGTTCAAAGTGTTCGCCAGATAGTGGAAGCCTGTGCGGAGCTAAAGATTCATTATCTGACACTATATGCCTTCTCAACTGAAAACTGGGATCGTCCGAGGGCAGAGGTAGAGGGTATTATGGAATTGCTGGTAACCACCATCCGGAAAGAGATCGAATCGTTGCATAAAAACAATATCCGGTTGCACGTAATCGGAGAAACAGAACAGTTACCGGCTTTATGCCGACAGGAATTGAAAGAAGCAATTAATATGACGGCTGACAATAACGGTTTAAATTTAGTGATGGCATTGAGCTATAGCGCCCGATGGGAAATAGCGCGGGCTGCCAGGCTTTTAGCCGAAGATGTCGGGAAGGGAGATATCTCCTTAGGAGCCATAACGCCAAAAGTGTTTGGAGATTATCTCTGTACCAAAGCCTTTCCTGATCCCGAACTGATGATTCGCACCAGCGGAGAATACCGTATTAGCAATTTCCTCCTTTATCAATTGGCTTATGCCGAACTATATTTTACTGATACCCTTTGGCCGGATTTCAGAAAAGAAAACTTATACGAAGCCATCCTTAATTATCAATCCAGAGAACGCCGTTTTGGGAAAACAAGTGAACAAATACAATAGCATGAAATTATCGCCCGTTCGATTAACATATATTATCGTTTTAGCCTGTTGCTATCTTACCTTTCTAACCCCTGCAAACGCCCAGCAGATTGTTGATACAGGCAAAAGTCATAGTATGCTTCTTCCGCGAACAGACACTTCTTCCTTACCGTCTGCTTCCGATACAACAGTACATCCGGTTTCTGCCAACACTGCAACTACAGATACCTCCGGAGTTCCCTATTCCATGGACAATCCTCAGAAATACACGGTAGCAGGAATAGCCGTTACCGGCTCCAAATACCTGGACAATTCTTTAGTGGCAGGCGTTACCGGGCTTTATAAGGGAGAAATAATCACTTTGCCCGGAGACGGCCTTGCAGAAGCCATCAGAAAATTGTGGGACCAAAAGCTGTTTTCCAATGTAGCCATTCTCATCAATAAAATAGAAGGAAATGAAATTTATCTGGATATTCATGTTACTGAACGTCCGCAATTAGGGCATTACTACTTTGCAGGTATTACCAAAACAGCCTCTTCAGATCTGAAAGATAAAGTAGGGCTTATCCCCGGAACCGTTATCACCGGTAACACCACTTTAAGCGCTATTGATAAAATAAAAAAGTATTATCGTGATAAAGGATTTCGCAATGTAAATGTAAAAATATCTGAAAAGCCGACTCCCGGATTATTGAACACCGTTGATCTCACTTTTCATATTGACAAAGGTGAAAAAATTAAGGTCAGTGAGATATTCTTCAGCGGAAATACCCACGTTCAAAACAGGAAGCTGGAGGCGCAGATGAAAGGCACCAAGGAACGCAGCCGTATAAGCCTGTATCCTTCAAATGATATTAATGTTTATGGAAAGCCCTACCGGATCAGCTTTAAAGATTACCTGGATAACTGGGGATTCCTTTCTTTTACAAAAACCCGCGCATTGCTGAATCCGTACATGCGGCTCAAATTCTTCACTTCGGCTAAATTTGATAATCAGAAATTCCAGGAAGATCAAACCAAGCTGATAAATTATTACAACACGCTGGGATACCGTGATGCCACCATTGATGCCGATACCGTCTATAATGCCCCCGAAGGCGGCGTAGATGTAGCTTTAAAGATTACAGAAGGCAAAAAGTACTATTTCGGTAATATTACGTGGGTGGGAAATGCGCGTTATCCTGATTCCATTTTGAACCGTATTCTCGGTGTTCAAAGGGGAGATGTTTACAATATAGATCTGCTGGATAAGCGTTTAGGCGTAACCCCCACGGAACAAAGCCTGGATGTTTCCAGCCTTTACCAGGATAACGGATATTTATTTTTCAAGATCACTCCGGTTGAAACTGCCATTCACAATGATACGATAGATTTTCAAATGCGCATGGTAGAAGGCCCGCAGGCAGATTTTAACCGTATTACCATCTCGGGAAATGACAAAACAAATGCCCACGTTGTTCGCAGAGAACTTCGCACCATCCCCGGGGAAAAATACAGCCGGTCTGATATTATCCGTTCTATGCGTCAAATATCCCAATTAGGATTTTTCGATCCGCAGAAAGTGACCCCCAACATACAGCCTAATCCGCAAAACGGTACCGCCGATGTGGATTGGAATGTGGTAGAAAAGCCATCGGATAAGCTTAATCTTTCTGCCGGATGGGGCGGATATTATGGTATCACTGGAACTATAGGAATCACCTTCAATAACTTCTCAACTCATAATATTTTTAACAAAAAAGCCTGGCGTCCCTTACCCAGCGGTGATGGACAGACCTTATCCGTACAATTACAATCCAACGGAAAATTCTATAATTCCTATAATTTATCCTTTACCGAACCCTGGCTCGGCGGTAAAAAACACAATCCCTTTACTATAAGCTTTTATCATAATAAGTTTACGAACCCTTCTTACGGAGCCAACTTTATTCCCATATTCAATGACACTTCGTATTTGAAAACTACAGGTTTCAGTGTATCATACGGGAGACAATTGAAATGGCCGGATGATTTCTTCAGCCTTACTTTTCAGTTAAGCTACGAGCGTTTCAGCCTGCGGGATTATTATAATGACCCGATATTTACGCCTTCCGGATTAACAACCGGCGTATCCAATAATATTTACACGCTGATAACTTTAGATCGAAATTCAACCAATCAGCCTTTATTCCCAACGGAAGGATCGCATTTTTCTCTTTCCGCACAGCTTACTCCACCGTATTCTGCCTTTTCTCCCGGCAAGGACTATAGTAACATGACTCCTCAGCAAAAGTTCCGGTTTATAGAATACCAGAAATATAAATTCTTAGGTGATTGGTATTTTCCTTTAGGCCAGCCCATGGGCAAAGACCATAAAACGTTTGTATTACATTTTGCAGCGAAGATGGGAATCATCGGCGCTTATAATCCCAATGTGCCGCTTTCTCCATTTGAACGTTTTGAGATGGGCGGCGACGGTATCAGTAATTATGTATATTACGGAAAGGATATTGTTTCGCAACGTGGTTATCCGGTGTATTATACAAGTGATCCTAAAATAAATCCTGATAACACCAATCCGCCTGCCGGATACCAGGGATTTACTATTTTCAATAAATATACCTTAGAGCTTCGTTATCCCATCAGCCTGAATCCCAGCTCAACTATTTATGCGCTTATTTTCTCGGATGCGGCTAATGGTTATAATGGCATTAAAGATTATGATCCGTTCAGGCTGAGGCGTGATGCAGGTATTGGAATGCGCTTCTACCTGCCCATGTTCGGGCTTTTAGGATTCGACTATGGCATAGGATTTGACAGATTGCAAAAAGGGCAGGGGCTGAAAAACGCTACCAAATTCAGCTTTATGCTGGGATATGAACCGCAATAACAAAAAAAGTATTTTAACAATACATTAAAGTTATATTTAACAATTTTGCGCTGTTATGAAAAGAGTTTTGCTCATGTTGGCGCTATTGGCAGGGACCTTTTCCATGGTGCAGGCGCAACGGTATGCGGTGATAGATTCACATTATATACTGGAACACATGCCCGAATACCAGACAGCTCAAAAGAAATTAGACGCTATTGCAAAACAGTGGCAGCAGGAAATACAGGCAAAGCTTCAGCACGCCAACCAGCTTTATCAGCAATATAATGCTGAAAAGGTAATGCTGACGGATACTTTGAGAAAAAAACGGCAGGATGAAATTATGAATATGGAAAAAGACGCCCGTGACCTGCAGCAACAACGGTTTGGATACCAGGGCGATCTTTTTAAAGAACGGGAAGAATTGATAAAGCCCATACAGGACAGGATATATGCGGCGGTTCAAAAGCTGGCAGCACAAAATATGTATGATTTTGTACTGGATAAAGCGGGCGGTATTACGGTTTTTTATGCAGATCCCAAATTGGATAAAAGCGATGAAGTTTTAAAAATTTTGGGAATAAAAAATTGAGTACTTTCGCACCCATTTTATCATTCGTTCAACATATTCGTAAACATAAAAACTTAAAATAGTACTTAAACAAAAACGGTCAAACAAAAAATTCTAAAAATGAAAAAACTAACCATTCTTGCAGCAGTGATATTGATGGCTACGCTGGGAGCATTCAGCGCCAATGCACAAAAAATAGGCTATGTAGATATGCAGGACATTATAAGCCAGATGCCTGAAACGGCGCAAGCTGACAGCGCTTTGGGAAGTTACAGGGAGAACTTGGTTACTACCTACCAGTCAATGAATCAGGAGTTTCAGACTAAAGCCGATGCTTTCGTAAAAGACAGCACGAAGATGAACCAGGCGGTAAAAGAAGCCAAAAGAGCCGAGCTGCGTGATCTGCAAACGAGAATCGGGCAATTTCAACAAAATTCTCAACAGCAATTGCAGCAGGAACAGTCCCAACTGCTTCAGCCTATCATTGAAAAAGTGCAAAAAACAGTCAGTGATGTGGCAAAAGTGAAGGGGTTTACTTATGTGCTGGACGATTCACAGGGCGGCGGCGGAAATATCCTCATTGTAAAGCCTACTACTGATGACCTCACCGCAGAGGTAAAAGCCAAACTGGGACTAAAAGGAAAATAACCCGATAATAAACTGATTTTTAAAACCGGCACGAAAGAGAACGTTCCGGTTTTTTTATTTCATCTTTCCTGAAATGATAGTGCCCTGAACATTAAAATCTTTATCCATCACCACCATATCCGCCTGATAGCCGGGAGCTATTCTACCCAATTGATTTGCTTTTCCTGCAACCCGGGCGGGATATAACGAAGCCATCCTCAATGCTTCCTCCGGATATGTGATCGCGTGATCAATCAGGTTTTTGACTGCTTTACCGAGTGTAAGACAGGAACCTGCCAACGTTCCGTTTTCCGTTACATAGCGATCTTTATCTAAAATGTACTCATAAGAATCTGTTTTAGCTTCAGTAACGGCGTCTGTAATCAGAAATAATCTTTTACCCATGATTTTTTTAGCTACACGCACTGCTGCAAAATCCACATGAATGCCATCTGCCACAATGCTGGAATAAACATGCCCGTCAAAGATAGCTCCGACT
>SCQV01000188.1 GCA_004299085.1 Chitinophagaceae bacterium
CCCGTTAATCCTCCAATCATCACTCCAATAATGCCGGAGGCAAAGGAATAAATCAGATAGGCAACCAAATAGATTCCGAAGGATATCCAGAAAAACTCTTTCGTCAATCCAAAACAACGTTGCATCCCCTCACCCAGGGAGGCATCTTCCATCATAAGCACCCAGGGGAAAGGCACAAAAACCACTGATAGAAAAATACCCGGCAGAAGGCAAAGAAAATATCCAATGATGGTGATAATAGCGACAGGAATACTAAGTATAAGCACTTTCAGATAATATCGCTTGAAAATATTCCATACTTCTTCAATACCCGGTTTTTCACCCTGATGTTGATCATAATATTTCATATAAGCGCCTACGCATACATTCATGGATGTGAAACCCAACCATGTAAAGAATATGAATAAAAAGAAAGGCCATGACAGATAATGCTGAAATAAATTTTGTCCGAAAAAAATATTGGCTCCGTTTGATATAGTTCCCCTTAAATAAACCCCTCTGAAAATTCCGGATTCAAAAGTCCCATAGCTAATGGCCTGAAGCAAAATAAAAATTCCTGAAATGGCAAAAAAGCTTAATAGTAAAGGTTTAAAATTCTGCCTGATAAATTCAAAAGTATCACTCAGATTAGCGCCGAAATCCCTTATTTTCCTGAGTTCAATTTTTGGTTGAGCCATAATTTAAAATGATTATTTGTGAGAGGATTACTTTTCCCGTTTTTAGCATGTTCCACTTTTCTGTGGAGCAAAATAGGATATATAATAAAATACCAGATAATTAATAACAGAGAACCGGATAGAATAAATACTTTAAGCGGTGCAGGCATTTCCTGATAATGCCTCGTAACAAATCCTTCAAAAAACGCTGCCAATAAGAAAAAGGGGACTACTCCGACAACAATCTTTAAAGCGTCTCTTCCGCCTCTTATTACCGACAGCCGGCGATGATAAGTTTTTGGAAAAAGCAGGCTGGCAGCCAATACCAGGCCTGCACACCCAGCTATAATAATAACGGAAATTTCAATGGTACCATGAATAAAAATGGTAAGCACGGAATCCCATCCCAAGCCATGCTGGAAAAAGAAAGCTTCAAAGGCGCCCAACATAATTCCATTGTACATCAACAGCAACACTGTAAAAATACCACCGGTAATTCCGAAAATATAAGCCAGAAAAGCCACTTTGATATTATTAAATGCAATCATCAGAAACATGGCCATTGGACCGCCACTTTTATATACACCGAAAGGATCGCCTTTCCGGATGTTTTCCAAGGTCATATTTACATAATGATCTCCCAACACTACCCGGATAAAGTTTGTATCCCCATTTGCCGAAAGAATACCTGCCAACGCAAAAGCCATAAAAAAAAGAAAAGCGTATAATAAATACCGGTGATATTTTCTGAAAAGCCAGGGGAGCTCGAATTGCCAGAATGAAAAGATTCGTCCGGCGTGCTCCTTTTTATTCTTATAAAGCAATTTATGAAAATTAGCCGCCAATCCATTCACATATTGGACGGTTTTACTATCCGGATAAAAAGTACGCGCATAAGCCAAGTCATCGGTCAATTCAATGAAACCGGATGCCAACTGATCCGGATCATCGGAAGTTGCCAGCAGTGCCTCATATCCTTTCCATTTATCAATATTTCTTTTTAGAAAAAGGGCTTCTTTCATCCTAATGGGCGGGGTTTTAATAAAACATTCTTGTAAATTGCCCCACAATAAAGTCAAAAGTAAATTTTTATCCCATAACTATAAAAATCTTTATTGAATGAGTTCCATCCGGGTCAATACCACACAAAATATTCAACTGGAATTTGAATTGGCCACCTTAGGCGACCGAATCCTTGCCTTTTTACTGGACTGGGTAGTCATTATAGCCTATGTATTTCTCATTTTTATTATATTTTTTAATTTATTTAAAGAGGCCACCTGGGCGGTGATCCTACTATTTCTTCCTGCTCTGTTTTATTATCTGATACTGGAAACTTTTCTTAACGGACAGACTATCGGAAAAAGGGC
>SCQV01000189.1 GCA_004299085.1 Chitinophagaceae bacterium
CGTCCATAGCTTAAGTTTTTTGTTTGGAAACTCAAACTTAGCTATCCGGGGTGATTCCACAAAAAATCACCCCCTTTTTCTCTTATTTTTGTCGGACAATAGTGTTATTTTTTAATTTAATTTCTGTTTCCATACCTATTGCTTTTAATTCAATTAACTTCCGGATGCCTGCATGATGACCCAAGCCATGATTAAAAAACTCACCTCCACTCCTTTCCTCCAATTCCATAAAGAAGCAACTGCCATTAAGGACTGGTATTCTCCGGGATGGTCCTATGTAATTCCCGCTAGCATAGCCTAAACCGTTTCTTTATTAAGTTGAAAACTCTTGTTGCCTTTCTGCTTCCAAAACAGCTCTATCTCTTCCAGTGTCTTACCTTTAGTTTCCGGTATCACTTTTTTAACAAAGAAAATGGCAGCCAGCATAACCAGGGCATACCCTATAAAGGTAGTTCCTATTCCAATGGAATCTTTAAGAATCGGATAGGTTTGTGTAACAAAAGTAGAACCCAGAAACAAAGACAACGTCCCTAAAGACATAGCTCTGCCGCGAATTTTAGTAGGATATATTTCCGATATCACTACCCATACACCAGGCCCTAATGTTGCTGCAAATACAGCTATATACAGTACGAATGCTCCCAGCAAAAGAATGCTATCCGTATTCGATTGAATAAATAAGGCTCCTATGATAAAAAGCGTAATACTTAATCCAACAAAGCCCCAGGTCAATAAAGGTTTTCTCCCCCATTTATCTATTCTCCAAATAGCTACAAGAGTAAATAACATATTAAAAAAGCCAATGATGGCTGCGCTCCCCATTGCAGAATTAGTCCCAAAGCCGGCTTTTTCAAATATTGAAGGCGCATAATACATGACAGTAGTGATACCCGCCAACTGGCTTAAAAACGGTAAAATGAGCCCGATAATTAATGCAATTTTAATACCCGGTTCCAAAAGTTGCCTAAAACTACTTTTTTCTTTAGTTATGGCGTTCCTAATACTATCTAATTCATTCTCTCCTTTTCTGATGCCATTTATCCTTTCCAATATTTTCTGGGCATTTTTCTCTTTATTTTCTTTAATCAGCCATCTCGGGCTTTCCGGAACAAAGAACAGAAGAATAAAGAATAATAATGCAGGAATCATATCCGAACCGAGCATTGCTCTCCACACTTCGGTAACCATATAAAAATAGGTGAAAGAATCAGCACTTTGTACATGGTTGGCTGCATAATGAAGCAGGGCTGCATTTGTCAAATAAGCAAATAATATTCCTATTGTTATGGCAAGCTGATATAATGATACAAGCCGCCCCCGCATATTAGCAGGGGACAATTCAGAAATAAACATAGGCGCTACCATTGCAGCAAACCCGACTCCAATTCCACCAATCATTCGTGCCGCAACAAGAAATGCAGGATCATTGGCGATCATACACCCCAATGCAGATATAATAAATAGCAATGCCGATAAAAACAATATTTTTTTACGGCCAAACTTATCTGCCAGATATCCGGAAATAGCAGCGCCTATTACACATCCAACCAAGGCAGAACTCATCACCCATCCTTCTAATGCAGCATTAAGATGAAATTGTTTCCTCAGAAAATTGATAGCGCCTGATATAATAGCCGTATCAAATCCAAATAAGAATCCACCAAGTCCTGCAGTTAAAGAAACTAATATTACATAGGGCTTCCCCTGTAACTTCTTATTCATTCATAACAGTTTTATTCCAGTTATGTAAAGTTGTCAAAGTATTTATATAAATTTTCATTTCAAATTTTTCTTGATTTTCATAAACCGGTTATTTCACGAATGCCTGAAGTGTCTGAATGCCATATTTATCTACTTTGACCTTTACCTCATGTTCCTGAGAAGGTATCTCCCTTCCCTTCAATTCGATTATATTGGTTAATTGAACGGAATCAATGGGAAAATAAGAATTAAGCCTAACCTGACTTTCTACTCCCACCTGATTAAACATTCTCACTATAACCGCATTCTTATTTTCTGCTTTCTTGATGGCGCTAATCTGAATATTCGGATGGTCAACGGAAAAGAAACTTACGCTTTCAGGTAAAGAAGGCTTATAACCGTGTATGAAATTCGTGATCGCAAATAAATGTTCGTTCGCCTCTTGTCCCCTTTTTGCTGCGCTTAGTAAATTATCTTCCCCGGATGAAAGACTGAAAAAATAATGATGCGACCCGGTCTGTAAATATTCATTTCCTTCGGAATGACAACTTCTACGGGAAGCAAGCAGGATAGGTTGTAAAATAGTATAGTCCACCGGGTTATCAGTGGGGTCTATATAATCGGCCACAGCTACGCTGGATGAAAGTGTTACCCGCTCCTTGCCATTCCCTGCACTGATCCAATTTTCTATTTCTCTTGGATGCACTAATCTACAGTCTGTTTGATACCGCCCTCCGGCAGGCCTGTGTAATTCATCTTCTCCGACCTTTAAAATTCCAAAAGGAACCTGGTAAGCCACTTGAGAATGATCCATTTTTAGTGGCATAGCCATCCTAAAGCCACGGTACAATACACCTTCCCAATTAAGGATATCCACATGGAAATCTATCCTTTTAAGATGCTTATACAGGATAACAGTCAATTGTGCATCCGCATATTTTATGGGGGTTCTGAAACGTAGTTCGGTATATACCGGGCCATCTTCAATTAATTTCCATACCGTAGGATGTAAGCTTGTTTTATCAAAACCTTCCATATCCGGTTGTTGAATATCTGCAAATTCTCCGGCGCCATTTCCCTTTGAGTGCATCGTAAATATCTCCGCCCCCATGAATTTACTTGTGTTCAACAATTCACGATTAAGCGCTTTATCAAAAATAGACTTTAATCCTCCCTTTCCAAGTTGGATACGATAATAATCAGATTCATATACTTTATTGATGGGTACCATTGTTGGGGTATCTGCCTTATCTTTTTGGTGGAAATTCTTTTTTTGAGGCTCAACATAGTAAGTTTCATATCCAATGGAAGGAACATGCCTGGCTATAAATGTAATCTTTGTGGATTTAATACTGTGATCGGAATAATAATCCACATCAGAAAGCTGGCTGAGGATATCCTTCCCTTCGGAATTAACTACCCTAATATCGAATGCCTGCCCGGGACTGTACTTTAATTCCTTGGTTACCGGTGCATCCCTATCCCATGACAGGCTGTTAAATACAACCACCGGCCTTCCTAAATTACCCTTAAGTTTAATTTTAGCGGCAATTTCCCTAAGAGCCGTGTATAAAAGATTTTGCCCTTCTTCCCTGGCGAAATAGAACTTTTGTTTAAAAAAGTTATCTGTAATCTCCCCGTTCTTGCCGCCCCATCCGTGATCCGGATATATCTTGGCCTCCCAGGCTTTTGCAAATCTATCAACCGGATAATCATTAAAATCCCCCTCCAACAGCGCCTCTATGGTAGAAAATTTTTCAGCAGCCGGTAACAGAATATCCGCTTTTCGCGAAGCCCGCAAAGCCCTTTCATGAGAAGGGCCATGAATATACAGCCAGACATCCGGCCTTTCACCTCGTATCCCCGGGAGGCCGGATTGGTGCTTCTCTAATGCGCTATATAACTCATTAGAGGTTGCATATTTCATAACCGGTAGCGTAATCGGACCTGAAGCGCCTGTTTCATTCATGTCTTTACTAAGATTGTTCCAGTATCCCAGAACAGGAATGGAAGCGGGAGATGCCATGTCCATATCCCATAATAAGGGCACAGTTATACTGCCGGTTTCCTTTTTTAAAGACGTCGTTTCTATATCCATAGCGTATTTAGCAATATAATTGAGGCCATTATAGATATTATCCTTTCCTCCGAATGCAAAATAAAGATCCCCATAATGCCCGGGGGAAAAAGTTAATATTTTAGATCCATTAGGGGAGAACCAGTTAAATAATCCTTTTCCCATACGACTAATTACCATCATTTTAATGCCTGCTTTTGTAAGTATTTGAGGCATTTGAAGGGTACGGCCGGGAACATCTACATTCCAATAGGTATCTGGCAAGTAATGAAAAGTCTTTTTCATCCAGAGCGATCCCTGATAGAATTCCCTGACCAATGATTCCCCTGCATACATACCTTCATAAGGCATATTAAAAGCGCCTCCTACATTAAGTTGTCCGTTTTTCAAAAAATGAGCGATCAAATTTTTTCTGTCGGGATGTCGTCGTAAATATTCACGGATCATCAATACATCTTCTATGTCAAA
>SCQV01000190.1 GCA_004299085.1 Chitinophagaceae bacterium
GAAGAAGGCGGGCAGCTTACTGAAAGAGTCAGGAGAAAACCGTATTCGGTCATTTTGCTTGATGAAATTGAGAAAGCGCATCCGGATATCTATAATATTTTGCTGCAAGTGCTGGATGACGGTATTCTGACGGACGGATTGGGAAGGAAAGTAGATTTCAAAAACAGCATCATCATCATGACTTCCAATATCGGCGTGAGACAACTGAAAGATTTTGGAGCGGGCGTAGGATTTGCCACGGCTGCAAGAAACACCGGCGAAGATGATTTAACAAAAGGAGTCATTGAAAAAGCATTAAAGAAGACGTTCTCCCCCGAATTTCTGAACAGGATTGATGACATTGTTATTTTCAATGCACTTACCAAGGAGCATATCTTCAGGATTATTGATATCCTAATGAAAGATGTGTTAAAACGGATGAATACGCTGGGATTTTCATTGGAATTATCTGATGACGCCAAAAGTTTCCTCGCGGAAAAAGGGTATGATGTTCAATTCGGAGCTCGCCCATTACACCGTGCTATTCAAAAGTATCTGGAAGATCCTTTGGCGGATGAGATTTTGACAATGCATGTAAAAGATGGCGATGTAGTGGCTGCAAGCATGGATGAGGGGAAAACTAAAATTGTATTTTCTTTGAAAAGTGCCTCCAAAAGTAACAAATCAGAGAAATCACAAGCCTCTTGAACAAACGGATTATTATTGCCATTGACGGATATTCTGCGTGCGGAAAAAGTACGCTGGCACAACAACTTGCAAAATACCTGCATTATATTTATATTGATAGTGGCGCTATTTACAGGGCTGTTACGCTCTATTTTCTCCAGAACGCTGTTTCCTATCATACTATTGGCGCAGTATCCGATGCCTTGCAGCATATTTCTGTTGAGTTCAGGGCAAATGAAAACACCGGAAATGCTGATACGTGGCTGAATGGGAAAAATGTGGAAAAACGGATACGCGAAATTGATATCGCTGAGAAAGTGAGCGAAATAGCAGCTATTCCGGAAGTCAGGGTTTTTGTGGAAAAATGCCAAAGGAATATGAGCCGGCATAAAGGTATTGTCATGGATGGCAGGGATATCGGGACCGTAGTATTTCCACAGGCTGAATTGAAATTGTTTATGACGGCGGACATGGATACCCGTGTGCAACGGCGTTATACGGAAATGAAGCTAAAAAAAGAAAATGTATCATTAGAGGAAGTCAGGAGAAATATTGAAGAACGCGATTACCTGGATACGCACCGTACCATGAGTCCGCTGAGGCAGGCTGCAGATGCCATTGTGATTGACAATACCCATCTTACCAAAGAAGAACAACTTGATTATGCCTTAGATTTGGCAAAAAAAGTAATAGCCTCTCCCCTGATCCGGCAAATGCCTGATGATACCCATTCCAAGAAAGACTAAACAATTGCGGAGAAAATGTTGACCGTCTGATGTCAGTTGGAATATAAAGCTATCATATCATCAATCTTATCGTCCAACCCATAAAACGTCAGCAATTTTCTGATAACATTTTCAACTAAAGCATCGGGACAAGAGGCGCCGCTGGTAATAATAACCTGCAGGGGCTCCTTTTCAGGCAGATAACCGGAAGTACTGATTTCTTCCTTTAAGGAAAAATCCCAATGCAGCACTTCATCCCGAGATAATAATTTTTCTTCGGAAGAAATAAAATAGGTTTTGAACTTCTGCTCACATAATTCCACTAAATGGGAAGTGTTGGAACTGTTATATCCTCCCACAACGATAGCCAGATCTGCTTTTTCGTGTAAAATATCCAATATGGAATTCTGATTATCGTTTGTAGCATAGCAAAGCGTATCCTTCGTCTCAGCAAAGTGTTCATGTACATTCTTCTCCGGGGAACCATATTTTTCCTCCATCACCTTCTTAAAGAAATCCGCGATAGCCTGTGTTTCATAAGCAAGCATGGTAGTTTGATTCACCACCCCCACTCTCTCCAGATCTTTTTCTACATTAAATCCTTGTGAATATTGCCCGGCGAAAGCTTCATAAAATTCTGCCGCGGGTCTTTTCCCCAGGATAAACCCGGCCAAATTTTCTGCCTCTTTCATATTGCGAACTATAACTGTCGGACAATGGATTTGGCTATGGGAAAAAGTGGCGCGTGTTTCTTCATGACCGGGCTTACCGTGAATGATGACGGTATAATCTTTATCGGCAATGGAAGCGGCTTTGTTCCAAACCCTTTCCACAAATGGGCAGGTGGCATTATACTGATTCGTCTCAATGCCGATATCCTGTAAATGGGATTCTATCTCCTTAGTTGTTCCAAAGGCAGGAATAATGACAATGTCTTCGGAGGTGATTTCTTCCCAGGGCAATAATTGTTTCCCTGATGTATCCATGATAAAGCGAACACCCCTGTCTCTCAAATCCTTGTTTACATGCGGGTTATGAATCATTTCACTTAATAAAAAAATCCGCTTGTCCGGATTTTCTTCTACCGTTCTGAAGGCGATTTCAATCGCATTTTCCACGCCATAACAAAATCCGAAATGCCGCGGCAACATGATCTGCACCGGGCCAAAATCGAGAAACGTGGGAGAAAAATCTTTCTTCATCCTGTCCAGCAGCTTCCTTTTTGTCTTTATGGCAGATATCAAAGGGCTGCGGTATATTATGGGAATATCAAACGTCTTCATTGCACATCATTAATCGTGCAAAGGTACAAATAACCGATGATGGGAAATAAGGATTTCAGAAAATGGGTTACTTTTGATTCCTTATTTTAATATTCAAATTTTCACGCATGATAAAATCTATGTTATTTATTTCCGCATTCGCCTTCGCCGGCCTCCTGATTTCTTTTCGCTCATCAGACCCTGTTACGCTCAGGCTCAATCTGAAGGAAGGCGCTACCTACGAATACAATACTACGATGGATCAGAAAATTACGACGTCCGTTGCCGGGCAATCTTATGCATCCAACATTAATATGGCCTCCACTATATACATGAAAGTTGAAAAGAAATACGGAGATGACAGTATGCTTTTGCAGACAAAATACACCCACATGGCATTGAATACCTCTGCCATGGGACATACCACCTCATTCGATTCTAACGATAGTTCCAACGGATCCGGCAATGATCTCAGCAAAATGTTTAAAGTAATGGCTGAACATCCCGTAACTATTACAACGGACGCCTACGGCAAAATCATAAGAATAGGCGGCATTGATCAGCTTGGTAAAGCGGTGGACGCTTCCATGAGCGGAGGCAATCCTGCCATGAAGAAAATAATGGAAGGCCTGTTCAGTGAACAAACTTATAAGCACGCTTTTACTAATTTGAATATGTACGAAAATAAAGCGGTTAACGTGGATGACAAATGGAATCAGGAAATTGCCCTGACAAGTTTCGTACCAATGAATATAAACTTAACTTACACCGTAAAGGAAATAAATCCTTCCAATGTTGTGCTGGATGTAGCCGGCGACATCCAGAGCACCAGCGATTCGGCTACCATCAACGGGATGACCCTGCCCATTCATGTTACCGGCACGCAAACAGGCACATATACCGTTGACAGGGCTAACGGACTTATTTCAACCGGGAATGTTGACCAGGATATTCACACCAAAATGAGTATGATGGGACAGAATATGGATGTGGAAACCAAAGGAAATACCATTATTACTGAAAAGGTGCAATAATGTATGAAAAAATTATTTCACTTGCTAATGACGATATTTATTATTAGTTTGCTACTTTCCTTTAGTGTAGAGGGTCCTATCTTCCTTAAGGTAAATCTTCACGAAGGTGCAACTTATAAGTTTACTACTACTATTGACTTAACAACAACCACTTCTTCTCCGAGGGATTCTTATCAACGCAATTCAAAAATTGCCACTACTCTTGAAATGAAAGTATCTCAAAAGTATAGACAAGATAGCATGGTTTTAGTAACAAGATATACACGTATGGCAGTCAGAACTTCTGCATTAGGACAAACTACTTCTTTTGATTCAAATGATAAAAATAGCCAGGCAGGAAATGAATTCAGAAAAATATTCCATACTATAAAGGATCATCCGGTCACGCTAAAAACTAACGCTTCAGGTAGAATAATAGAGATAATAGGAATAAGCCAACTTCGAAAAGCCTTATTTGGTGCTATAAAACAAAATGATACTATGATTACCAAGGTATTGGAAAATCTGTTGAATGAACAAGCATATGAACGTGCATATAACAATCTTTTGAATTTATATCCTCAAAAATCCCTCCAGACTGGAGATCATTGGGATCAAAATATGGTCATTAGAAGTATAATTCCTCTAGATCTTAATCAGATATATACAGTAAAGGAAATCAAGCATGGTAGTGTTATTTTGAATTTATCGGGAAATCTCATCGGCACAAAAGATTCGGCCTACTTCAATGGTACTTCTGTACCCGTTCATATTTCTGGAACACAATTCGGACAATACACTATTGATCGTTCTACTGGGCTTATTTCCAATGGTACATTGGACGAAGATCTTCATACCAAAATCAATATGTCGGGAAAGGAAATGGACATTGAAAATCAGGAAAAGACCCACATTATGGAAACCACGAAACTATAAAAAAATAACACTCTGAATTTTTTTCTTACCAGGATAGATTTTCCTATCTTTGCACCCCGATTTTGCCTTTTATCCGATTGTGGTAAGATAAAAAGCATCAAAAAGCACCACAAAATTCACTTAAAAGGAGGATTTAAATTTTGGAAGAAAACAAAAATGTAAACAATCAAAACGCTGAAGACCTGTCTGCCGACAGGCCGGAACAGGCAGAAGTAACAGCGACAACAAATGAGCCTGTAACTAATCAAATTGACACGGAGGTGGAAGAAAAAGATCAGCAGGAAGCAGTTGCTGAAGTTACCACACCGGCTCCTGCTCAGGAACCCGAAACCGTGAAAGAATCTGCTCATGACGACTTCGACTGGACCGTGGATAAACGTAATGTGTCCGTTTATTCCGGTGACGAAAAGGAGAAGTATGAAAAAATTTACGACAACACATTTAAAGACATTGAAGAAGGCCAGTTAATTGAAGGACAGGTAGTAGGACTCACTAAAACCGATGCAGTCATTAACATTGGCTTCAAATCTGACGGGTTAGTTCCCCTGAATGAATTCAGAGACACCGGTGGTGTTAAGCTGGGCGATACCGTTACCGTGCTGGTGGTAGAAAAAGAAGACCGCAGTGGCCAGTTACATCTCAGCCGGCGCCAGGCACGCATGCTCCACTCATGGAAACAGATTGTAGATGCCTATAAATCAGGTGAAATAATTACCGGTACTGTAATCAGCAAGACCAAAGGAGGATTAATCGTTGACATTAACGGTTTGGAAACCTTCCTGCCGGGTTCTCAAATAGATGTAAAACCGGTTACAGACTACGATCAGTTTGTAGGAAAAACCATGGAATTCAAGGTGGTGAAAATTAATGAGGCCATCCGCAATGCCGTGGTTTCACACAAAGCGCTGATCGAAAGCGATATAGAGCAACAACGTGCCGATATTATCGGGAAACTGGAAAAAGGCCAGGTACTGGAAGGCACCATCAAAAATATTACCGACTTCGGTGCCTTTATTGATCTGGGCGGCGTAGATGGTTTGCTGTACATTACGGACATTAGCTGGGGACGCATCAGCCATCCCAGTGAAGTGTTGAAATTAGACCAGCAGATCAACGTGGTTGTCCTGGATTTTGATGATGAGAAAAAACGCATCAGCTTAGGATTGAAACAATTGACTCCGCATCCGTGGGATACTTTGCCCGAAAGCATTGTGGAAGGCGCCATCGTGAAAGGAAAAGTGGTTAATATTGAAGATTATGGAGCATTCCTTGAAATCGTTCCGGGTGCAGAAGGACTTATCCATGTTTCTGAAATTTCCTGGGCTTCTAATCCTGTAAATGCCAAAGAATTTTTTGAAATGGGCAAGGAATATGAAGCGAAGGTTGTGACGCTGAATAAGGAAGAAAGGAAAATGAGCCTTTCCATCAAGCAACTGACGGCTGATCCGTGGGAATCCATAGAGGAAAAATATCCGGTGGACAGCAGGCACACCGGCGTAGTAAGGAATATTACCCCTTACGGCGTGTTTGTGGAATTAGAAACCGGTATCGGCGGCATGATTCACATTTCAGATTTGAGCTGGACCAAACGTTTCAATCACCCCGGAGAATACACAAAAACCGGTGAAAACATTGAAATAGTTATTCTGAATATTGATAAAGAAAACCGCAAGCTGTCACTGGGTCATAAGCAAATTGAAGAAGATCCGTGGAATACGTTTGAATCCATATTCCCAATCGGGTCACAACACCAGGGCACAATCATCCGCAAAGATGATAAAGGCGCTACAGTTCAATTACAATATGGCGTAGAAGCCTTTACTCCTATTCGTTATCTGAGAACGGAAGATGACAAGCCGCTGAATGTGGATGATGTCATTGATGTAGTTGTGATGGAGTTCGACCGAAATGATAAGCGCATTGTGGTTTCTCACACGCGTACATGGGAACAAAAGATGGAAGATGAAAAACATGCCGCCAATGTAGAGAAATATGCGACTGCCGAAAGGACCAAGAGAGCTGTGAAGAACATCCAGTCTAAAATAGAAAAAACAACCTTAGGAGATTTAGGCGTGCTGGCAGAAATAAAGCAAAAAATGCAGGATGCCAAAAATGAAGCTGAAGCAGAAAAAAAAGTTGAGGTAAAAGAGGCTGCTAATCAACAGGCTTCCGCCACCCTGGCCTCCAATGAAACCGGAGAGCCGGCTGCGTCCGAAGTACCTGCAGCGTCGGCCGAACAAGCTGCTAAAGAAACAAAAGAAGCGCTGAAGGCTGAATCATCTGAAGATCAAGCATCAGCAGATAAAGAATAACTTCTTCGATGGGTTTATGAAAAAAGGGCGATGTTATTTAAGACATCGCCCTTTTTATTTGGTAAAATATCTTTACCTTCATACAGCATTTCATATTCATGCAGGATATTTATTTCATCAGCGGTTTAGGCGCCGATCATCGGCTTTTTCAATACCTTCATCTTCCGAATGTTACTCCGCATTTTATCCGATGGATAACGCCTTTAAAAAATGAAAGTTGGGAAAGCTACGCTCACAGGCTGCTGGATCAGATTCGTGAAAAAGATCCGGTTATTATAGGAATGTCTATGGGAGGCATGATGGCGGTTGAAATCAGCAAGCTTATTTCAACTAAGAAAATAATCCTTATTTCCAGCTCTGCCACGAAGAAAGAAATCCCTCCCTACTTCCGCCTGTTACGGATTTTCCAGGGCCACAGGTGGCTATCCTATAAATTCCTGGTACGTTTAGGATTAATATTCGGAGGATGGCTTTTCGGGACGACCTGCAGGGCAGACAAGGATTTATTGAATGAAATCATCTTCGATACGGATGAAACATTATTCCGGTGGTCATGGCATCGCGTAGCTTATTGGAAAAATACTTTCACTCCTAAAAATATCATTCATATTCATGGTGATCACGATCACATGCTTCCCATCCCGTTTATAAAAGCAGATTATATTATTCACCGTGGGACTCATTTAATGGTCATAAACAAAGCCGATGAGATATCTCAGATATTAAACAACGTATTAGATAACCATACAGATGAATAATATCATCCGTTAACAAAGAGTTGTACATTGCAGTATTAATCTAAAGAATGATCATGGCGAGAAAATTAAATACGCAGGATGCGCTGGATTACCATTCCAAAGGAAGGCCCGGAAAGATAGAAGTAGTATCCACAAAAAATACCAAATCACAGTGGGATTTATCTTTAGCCTATTCACCCGGAGTTGCGGAGCCATGTAAGGCCATCAGTAAAAATCCGGAAGATGTTTATAAATATACCGCGAAGGGTAATCTGGTGGCTGTAGTTACGAACGGTACGGCGGTCTTGGGTCTGGGCAATATCGGGCCTGAAGCGGGGAAACCGGTCATGGAAGGAAAAGGCGTGCTGTTCAAGATATTTGCAGATATAGATGTTTTTGATATAGAATTAAACGTAAAAGAAGTGGATGATTTTGTGAAGGTGGTGAAGGCGCTGGAACCGACTTTTGGAGGCATCAATCTGGAAGATATTAAAAGCCCCGAATGTTTTGCCATTGAAGAAAGACTGAAAAAAGAGCTGCACATTCCCATCATGCATGATGATCAACACGGCACTGCTATCATTTCAGGGGCCGCTTTGCTGAATGCGCTGGAATTGGTAGGGAAAAAAATAGGAAAAGTACGTTTCGTGGTCAGCGGGGCAGGCGCCGCCGCCATGTCTTGTGTGAGGTTGTATGTCTCCTTAGGCGCTTCTACTGAAAACATTTTAATGTTTGACAGCAATGGCATTATCAATACAGAAAGAAAAGATTTAGATTCGTTAAAGCAACCTTTTGCCAGAAATACGAAAATTAAGACGATGGCGGAAGCAATGAAAGGAGCAGATGTTTTTATCGGCTTGAGTACAGGAAACATCGTCACCCAGGATATGGTCAAAAGCATGGCAAAGAAACCTGTCATATTCGCGATGGCTAATCCGGATCCTGAAATTGGCTATGATGAGGTCATTGCCGTCCGTCCGGATGCCATCATGGCTACAGGACGTACCGATTTTCCCAATCAGGTCAATAATGTGCTTGGTTTTCCCTATATCTTTCGCGGTGCGTTAGATGTGCGGGCAACTGGTATCAATGAAGAAATGAAATTAGCCGCGGTACGCGCACTGGCTTCCCTTGCCAAACTGCCGGTTCCGGACTTAGTGAATTTAGCCTATGGAGAAAAGACGATTATCTTCGGTCCGCATTATATTATTCCTAAGCCGTTAGACCCCCGTCTATTAAGCATTGTAGCCCCTGCCGTTGCCAAAGCAGCTATGGAAAGCGGCGTAGCCCAAAAGCCCATTTCTAACTGGGACGCCTATAAACAGGAATTGGAAAACCGCCTGGGATTGGATAATCAACTGATACGCATCATCGGAACCAAGGCAAGAAAAGATCCAAGGAGAGTCGTTTTTGCCGAAGCCGACAACTTAAAAGTGCTTAAAGCAGCTCAGGTAGCCAAAGATGAAGGACTCGCCATTCCTATTTTATTAGGTGAAGAAAGAAAAATAAAGCAACTGCTCGAAGAAAACAGCCTTGAATTAAATGATGTGGAGATAATGGATCCGCGCAGTGATGAAATGCGGGAGAAAAGAAAACAGTTTGGTGCGTTATTTTTTGATAAAAGAAAAAGGCGCGGATATAATTTATACGAAGCGGAAAAGATTATGCGCGACCGGAATTTTTTCGGTTGTATGCTGGTAGAAACGGGTGAAGCTGATACCCTTATCTCCGGCCTTACCAGAAAATATCCGGATACGATACGGCCTGCTTTGCAAATTATCGGTATGGAGCCCGGCGTAAAACGTGTGGCAGGTATGTACATCACCCTGACAAAACAGGGTCCTTTATTTCTGGCAGACACTACCGTTAATTTCAACCCCACTACTGAAGATCTCGCCGATATTACTTTACTGACGGCCAGGGAAGTGCAGCAATTCAACATAACTCCCAGAATTGCCATGTTATCTTATTCTAACTTCGGATCAAGTCCTACCCCCGAAGCCACGATGGTAAGAGATGCCGTTCAAATCGTTAAGCAAAGAAATCCGAACCTGGTAGTGGATGGGGAAATTCAGGCTTCTTTAGCATTTAATACGGAGATATTAAGAGATAACTATCCCTTCAGCAACTTAGTACAGGGCGGTGTAAATACTCTTATTTTCCCCAATCTTTCTTCAGGAAATATTGCTTATAATTTACTGATGGAAGTAGCAGGGTTTGACACCATCGGACCTATCTTGATGGGGCTGAAAAAACCGGTTCACATTTTGCAATTGGGAAGTACGGTACGACAGATTGTTAATATGGTGGCGGTTGCCGTGGTGGATGCGCAGGGGAAATGCAAGAAACAACCTCTTGATTTATAGATGTCTGATTTTTCGATGTCTGATTTAAAGACATTAAAACAAGTTCTGTTTGAGCCGACACATCAGAG
>SCQV01000191.1 GCA_004299085.1 Chitinophagaceae bacterium
CTAATTGCCGGAGCTGCCGGATTCCTTGGGTCTCATCTTTGCGACAGGTTTATCAAAGAAGACTGCCAGGTGATCGCTATGGATAACCTGCTGACCGGTAATATGAAAAATATTGAGCACTTGTTCAAGTTGCCACAATTTGAATTTGAGCATTATGATGTAACCAAATATGTGCATGTTCCGGGCAACTTAGATTACATCTTGCATTTCGCATCACCGGCAAGTCCCATTGATTATCTGAAAATGCCGATTCAGACTTTAAAGGTCGGATCGCTGGGCGCCCATAATTTATTAGGATTGGCTAAAGATAAAAAAGCACGGATATTAGTAGCTTCCACTTCTGAAGTGTATGGCGATCCGGATATTCATCCTCAAAAGGAAGAATATTGGGGAAACGTAAACCCAATAGGCCCCCGTGGTGTATATGATGAAGCCAAAAGATTTATGGAATCCATTACTATGGCCTATCATACTTTTCATAAAGTGGATACCCGGATTGTTAGAATTTTCAATACTTATGGGCCAAGAATGAGATTAAATGACGGTCGTGCATTACCTGCTTTCATGAGCCAGGCACTTGCAGGAGAAGATTTGACTGTTTTTGGCGATGGATCACAGACGCGTTCTTTTTGCTTTGTGGATGATCTGGTTGATGGTATTTACCGTTTGTTGCTCAATGATTATCATTTACCCGTCAATATCGGGAACCCTTCGGAAATAACGCTGCTTGAATTTGCAAAAGAAATTATCGCCCTGACTGGAGCCAAATCAAAAATTATTTATAAGCCGTTGCCGCAGGATGATCCACGCCAGCGTCAGCCTGATATTACAAAAGCAAAATCTTTGCTGGGATGGGAGCCTAAAGTTTCCCGCAGCGAAGGTTTGAAAGTAACACTGGAATATTTTAAGGAAGCACTGAAAGGTGAAATTACAACTCCTAAATCCTAAATAGCAAAAACAAAAAACATGCGGATCAGGTGTAAGGAATTGAAATTTTTGGATTGGAATTTACTTGCCTGCCGTCAAAGGCAGGTTAGAGATTTGATTTTGGGGACTTAGGATTCAATATTTTAAAAGAGATTTATTTATGAGAAAAGTGATATTAGTTACCGGCGGAGCAGGCTTCATAGGGTCGCATGTAGTCAGATTATTTGTTACAAAATATCCGGATTATAGAATTGTAAATCTTGATTCACTTACTTATGCGGGCAACCTTGAAAACCTGGCGGATGTGAAGGATATGCCCAACTATACTTTTGAAAAAGCGGATATTACAGATGACAAAACGATAGATGCACTCTTTGCTAAGTATCAGTTTGATACAGTGATTCATCTGGCGGCAGAAAGTCATGTGGACCGTTCCATTATGGATCCTTTGTCTTTTGTGAAAACGAATGTTTTAGGAACCGGCACATTGCTGAATGCCTGCCGGATACATTGGAAAGATCATTTTGATGAAAAGCGCTTTTACCATATTTCTACAGATGAAGTATATGGTTCTTTGGGTAAAGAAGGTCTTTTTACAGAAGAAACCCGTTATGATCCAAGATCGCCGTATTCTTCTTCCAAAGCAGGTTCCGATCATTTGGTGCGTGCGTATTTTCATACTTACGGATTACCGGTTATTATTTCCAACTGTTCCAATAACTATGGATCACATCAGTTTCCTGAAAAGCTGATCCCCTTAGCCATCAGGAATATCAAGAATAGTAAGCCTGTGCCTGTATATGGAAAAGGTGAAAATATCCGGGACTGGCTTTGGGTGAACGACCATGCGCGGGCAATTGATGTGATATTTCATCAGGGGAAAAAGGGAGAAACCTATAATATCGGCGGATTCAATGAATGGAAAAATATAGCATTGATTTATTTGCTTTGTGAAATCATGGATAAAAAATTAAATCGTGAAAAAGGAACTTCTGCAGAGCTGATAACCTTTGTAAAAGACCGTGCCGGACATGATCTCCGCTATGCCATTGATGCAACTAAGCTGAACAGGGAATTGGGCTGGAAACCATCTGTTCAATTTGAAGAAGGCTTAGAAAAAACGGTGGATTGGTACTTGGAAAATGAAACCTGGTTGGAAAATGTAACGAGTGGTACGTACCAGCAATATTATGAAAAGCAATATGAAAAGCGGGTTTGATGTTGTATGGATGAGTTGTTGTATGGAT
>SCQV01000192.1 GCA_004299085.1 Chitinophagaceae bacterium
CCTGAATCAACGTAATCCCTTCGTGTCTAATTATTTAATTGAAAATGCTATCTGGTGGGTAGAATATGCAGGCATTGATGCTTACCGGGTGGATACTTATATTTATTGTGACCTGAATTTCTTAAATCATTTTAATGCCGTGTTGTTAAAAGAATTTCCTCATCTTTTTATTTTCGGAGAAACCTGGGTGCATGGAGTAACCGATCAGGCATATTTTGCCAGGAACCGTTATCATGTTCCTTTTAAATCCAATCTCCCCGGTGTAGAAGATTTTCAACTCAATTTTGCCATCAAGAACGCTTTCATGCAACCTCCCGGATGGACGGATGGGGTTAACCAACTATATCTAACCTTAGCTAAAGATTTTGTTTACCAGGATCCGATGGACAATGTGATATTTCTTGATAATCATGATATGACAAGGTTTTTAAGTACGGTAGATGATAAGGTGGCCAAATTTAAATCAGGATTCGCGTGGCTGTTGACCACACGGGGAATCCCGCAGATGTATTATGGCGATGAAATTTTAATGAAAGGCATTGATAATCCGGATGGAAAAGTCCGGCAGGATTTTCCCGGCGGATGGGCCGGAGACAAAGATGATAAATTTATTTCATCAGGACGTACAGCAGCAGAAAATAATATGTTCGACTATCTCAGTAAGCTGGCACATTACCGGATGCACAGTGGTGCTTTGCAAACCGGTAAGCTGATGCAATATGTCCCGGAAAATAATATCTATGTTTATTTCCGCTATGATAATAAAACTACGGTGATGGTTATAATGAATGCGAATGATAAAGCTGAAACTTTGGATACAAAACGATTTGTAGAAAGAATGAAAGGATTTACCAAAGCCAAGAATATTATTTCCGGTGAATATTTAAGCGGCATTGATCAGATAGAAATTTTACCTGATCAGACGTTAGTACTGGAATTAATACATTGATTTTTTTATTTTTTCCTGGCAAGAAATAAGGACAAGGCTATTTCAAAATTTCCGTTAGTGTAGTTTCTCAATTTAGTTGTTTGCGACAAATAAAATAACTGAAGGCCTACCTTATTTTTATAAGTCACTCCTGTACCAAGGCTAACGTTGCCTTGTGTTCCCACCATGGCGGTCAAATTAAGAATATGTTGCAACATGATAAGATTGGCGCCTATATTTAAAATGCTGTTATAATTTTTTACACCCTGAAAAGCCACTTCAGGTTCCAACGAATTTACGGTGCCTTCCAATGTGAATTTATAAGCCGCTGCGGCATAAAAAGTAGAAACATCAGCGGTGTTATTGCCAAATTTTGATACATATCCTAATATATTAAAAAGGGATGCCTGGAGTGTAATATGAGGATCTGTATAAGCCATGCCATAATCCATTTCAAAATTATTTTTGCGCTCATTGAATTGAGCGATAGCCGGATCGGTTGGATCTCCGATAATTCCTTTGGTATCCAGCGAAGTGTGGGCAAATGCCGCAGAAATACCAAAATGCAGGTTTTGTTCCTGATTGTTGAGCGGCAGGTGATAAGCATAGGTAATTGCAAAACGTGTTCTGTTAATCAGTCCGGCTTTATCGTTATAAGCTATCAGCCCCAAACCCACTCGTTTACCAGGATTATCGTCTGCGGAGAAAACTCCCGTAACCGGCGCTCCTGACATCCCTGAATACTGCTGGCGGTACGCTGCATGGAGCATAAGGCCCGAATCTATTCCCGCCATAGATGGATTGGCTAAGTACCTGTTGGTAAAATACTGGCTCTCAAAAGGGTCGGATACCTGGCTGGAATTGCCAAAATATTGGGCACTTGCTTCCATGGTGAAGCAAGTCAATATCCATCCTGTTATAAGAACAGGCTTTTTGCAAAAGAATAATTTTAAAAATATTTTCATGATAACAGGTTTAAAGCGTTACGGATAATCATTTTGTTTCACTTCTTGCTTACCATTTTTCATTCAGCAATTCAATAAATCCTTTGAAGACCTGACTTCCGTTGTTTACAATGAATATATAGTAATAGGTTCCTTCCCTTAACGGACTGCCATTTATCGTACCCGCCCACTGGTTGTCATAATTCTTCTGGTGATAAATCATTCTGCCGGCCCGGTCATATATCATCACTTCATTATTGGGAAAGCTGGTGATATTTTGAATGAACCAGGTATCATTTTTACCATCTCCGTTAGGGCTTACGATATTATTCACGATAAGACTTTTATCCGTCATAAGTCGGATAGCATAACTTTGTTGCGCACTACACCCCAAACGGCTTGTCCCGGTAACAGTATAAGTAGCCTCCTGATCCGGCATAATTGATAATAGGCTGTCTGTCCATCCATGCTGGATTCCGGGTGAATTTGACCATTGATAACTTTGAGCGCC
>SCQV01000012.1 GCA_004299085.1 Chitinophagaceae bacterium
ACTCACGTTGAAATACCTCCGAATTAGTTTGCAGAGATCATTTCGAGGTCTGCCAATATGCGTACCTCATCACTGACTACGACTCCGCCTGTTTCTAAAATGGCATTGTAATTCAATCCCCAGTCTTTCCTGTTAATTTTGCCGGACAAGCTGAAGCCGGCTCTGATATGTCCCCACGGATCTTTTGTTGTTCCGCCATGATTTACTTTGAGGGTGACGGGTTTGGTAACATCTTTAATAGTCAGGTCGCCTTTCAGTTCATAATCTCCCTCTTCATTTAATTTCTTAAAAGAAGAAGACTGGAATTTCAGTTCAGGAAATTTCGGGCTGTCGAAAAAATCTCCTGACTTAAGGTGGCCGTCACGTTGCGCATTGCCGGTAGAAACTGAATCCACTGCCGCATTAAAGTTTATTTTTGCGTCCTCCAGGCTCTCTACAGGGGTTTCCACTTCTACCTGAAAGTTCTGAAAATCGCCGGTAACATTGCTTACCATCATGTGCTTTACTTTAAACTGCAATTCGCTGTGTGCAGGGTCTAAAGTCCATTTAGTTGTTGACATTTGTTTAGTTTTTTAATTTTAATAAATGATTGTTGTGAAAACATTATTTGTTGCAACAAATATTATGCTAAAAAAATTATCCCCTCATTTTGTCTAATAATTTACTGAGCATTTCTGCCTCTTTGTCAGTTATCCTGCCTTTCAGACCTTTGACGAACGGTTCCATGGATTGGGTCGTATCATCGGTTAATTTTATTCCTTTCATTGAAAGCGTAATATCCATCTTTCTCCGGTTAACGGGACATAATCTGCGTTTGATCAATCCTTTTCTTTCTAATTTATCCAAAAGGCGTGTGAGATCGTTGGACTGGTCTATTAAAACCTCCTTAATTTCTCCCGGTGAAATAGGCTCCGGATGCCTGCCCTTAATAATCCTGAGGACATTGAAGTGCTGCGGCAAAATGTCATATTGCTTTAATAGCAGTATCTGTTCATCACGAACCCAGTTGCCCGTATAGAGCAGGTTAATAATTGCTTTCTGATAGTGGTCAGTAAAACGTCTCTGCTTAATGGCCTCTTCTATTTTCATGGTGCAAAGATATGTAATTCCAACTATTGTTGCAACAAATGTTTTTGATCCGGCAGGAATTGGTGAATTCGTTTACTTTATTTTCTTACCTTCGAGGTTTCAACGGTTCCTATTAAGATTGGCGGAAACTAAATGTAGCCGCCGGTTTCGGGTATGAATTTAAAAAAAGTACGCAAACATTACCGCCTGTTTAAAGGTCTTCAGGGCATTGAAGAAAAAGGGACTGATGTAATCCAAAAGCATGAAATCCCACTCCAATGGCTTCACAAAAAGCTTACTCACAATCAGTTCCTGATTTTATCCGGAATTCTGGTCGGATGTACCGGCGGGCTGGCAGGTGTTGCCCTTAAATATGTGGTGCATCTTATTGAGAAGATGATAACCAGGGATTATCATTTTTCTTTCCCGCTTTTATTCTACCTGATATTCCCCGTCATCGGTATTGTGGGTACGGTGCTGGTGATTAAATTCTTTTTTCATGGCGATGATGAAAAAGGGATTCCAAGCATTTTGGAGAGCATAGCTCAGAAATCAAGCCTTGTGAAACGCCATATCATGTACTCTCAATTGATTCAGAGCGCTATCACGGTTGGTTTTGGCGGATCGGCAGGATTGGAAAGCCCTTCTGCAGTTACCGGTGCTGCCATTGGTTCTAATTTTGGAAGAATATACAGGCTGAATTATAAAGACAGGACCTTGTTGCTGGCTGCCGGGTCTGCGGCAGGCATAGCGGCTGCTTTCGGGGCGCCGGTAGCCGGAGTGATGTTTGCGGTGGAGGTGATTCTTTCCGGTGTCACCTTTTCAGATTTTATTCCTTTGATTATTGCTTCTGTGTGCGGAGGACTGCTGGCAGAAATCATTTTAGGGAATGATGTATTGCTTCATTTCTCCTTAAAGCAACCCTTCAATTATCATTTTATATTTTTCTATATTTTATTAGGATTGTTTGTAGGTTTTTATTCCAGGTATTATATGGTCGCTTCTCATAAAATACATCTTATCCTGCATGCTAAATTTCCTAATAAATTAATGTTAGGTATTTGCGGAGGTCTGTTGTTGTCTGTGTTGTGCTTTGTGTTTCCCCCTCTGTTCGGACAAGGCTATTTAAGCGTGAAAGTATTAGTTGACCAAAGTGCGGAGCAATTAATGCATGTCAGCTTATTTAAGGATATGGCCTCTAATGAATGGGTTATTCTCGGCTTTATAGGATTGGTAGGTTTGTTTAAAGCTTTTGCAACGTCAATTACGATGTCAAGTGGGGGCAATGGCGGCAATTTTGCACCCTCTATCGTGGCTGGCGCTTTTGCGGGTTATTTCTTCGCTATGTTTTGCCGGCTCGCGCATATTGCAGATCTGCCTGCGGCTAATTTTGCTATTGTAGGCATGGCAGGTGCTGTCAGTGGTATTTTATATGCGCCGCTAACGGGAATATTTCTTATCGCAGAAGTGACCGGTGGATATGATTTGTTTATCCCGCTGATGATCGTTTCCGCTATTTCCTATCTTGTTGTAAAACGTTTTTCTGCCTATTCATTAGATTATAAACCTTTAGTGGATTCAGGTAAGATATTCAGTAAACATTATGATAATAATCTGCTTTCTCTTTTGCATACTACGGATATTATCGAAAAAGATATCAAAGCTATTTCTCCCGGTTCTTCATTGAGGGAATTGGTCGAATTGGTGAAGGTTAGTAAACGGAATATGTTTGGAGTTGTGAATCAGAGCGGTGAATTAGAAGGCATTGTAATGCTGGACGATATACGAAATGTAATATTCAAAACAGAGCTTTATGATAATACAACCATCCGGCAATTAATGAAAGCGCCTCCCGCTTTTATAGATGTGAATGATTCCATGCGAGTAGTGATGAAGAAATTTGATGAAACCATGGCGTGGAATTTGCCGGTAGTCAAAGGTAAAAAGTTTCTGGGTTTTATTTCAAAATCCTCCTTGCTGAACAATTACCGCCGGTTGTTGATTGAACGATCTCCTGAAGAAGAATAGATAGAAAAATTCCAAAGATCAAATGCCAAATCACAAATAAATGAAGAAATTAAAAACAAAGGCTGCTTCAAAAGCTTGGGACATTGAAACTTAGGGATTGGCAGTTTGTCCATTGAATATTGAATATTGAGCATTGAACATTGAGCCTTGAATATTGAGCCTTGAACATTGGACATTGAACATTTGCTCTTTTTTCGTTTGCAAGCTTCACTCATGAAACATTTCCTTCATCATCACCGTATCATATCCGTAAATATCAGGATAAAATTTGATTTTTCCTGTTGAATCTGCTTCACAGGTGAAATAACGGATATACAATGGAGTACCGGTTTTCAAAGCCACATATTTTTGTTTTTGTTGAGCTATCCATGCCTGTACGCTATCGGGTAAATGACGCAAGGTGTCATTTCTTATCAAGTACATGGCGAGCGGTTTCCATTCCTGTACTCGTACACATCCGTGACTTAAATCACGATTGGTGAGGTTGAACAGTCCTCTTTGATTCGTATCGTGAAGATAAACACTGTATGAATTTCTAAAATTGAATTTGATGATGCCCAGGGAATTGTCCAGCCCGGTCATTTGTCTTATCACATAAGGAAAATAATGTATGTTGTATTCCTTCCATTTTAATTTAAGAGGATTTACAATATTGTGATGTCTATCCACGATTTCGAAATTATTTTTTCTTAAATAACCGGTATCTTTCATGACCTTGGGTTTTATTTCCTTGATAACTATACTTATAGGGACGCGCCAGTATGGGTATAGTTGAAAGTTTATAATGGAAGAATTCAACAAAGGTGTTTGATGGCCCGGCTTTCCGGTAATAACCCTTGAATAAATGACGGCGGTATCATTATTCCACAGGGTCAAAGTATAAGAAGGGATATTAACGAGGATATATTCCTTTGGCATATCATGCATCAAATGCCTCCACCGTTCAAGATTGACGGATATCTGCTTAAGGCGGTAATCTTGGGACAGATTCAGTGCGGCAATTGTTTTATCACCAGGAACGCCGTCAGGATACAAAGCATGAAGGCGTTGGAATCTTTTCAATGCTTCCTTTATTTCATGAGGAGAATGAACCGAGGTGGAATCTAATTCCCCGCCGTTTGTTAACCTTTCACTTAATTGTGTTTCAAATTGAACACTGTCGGAATATTTTAAAGGTAATGTATCCCATTGCCGGCGCAAATTTTTCTCGCGATAGCGCATCAAAGCCTTGCTCAGGTAATGATATTGTAAATCTTCAGGCTGCAGAGAATCCAGGGTGCTTTTCAACCGTTGCTGCTGAACAGCTTCAGTCAACATATTCATTAAAGCAGTATCAGGAAATGCAGTTCCTTTTTTAAGTGAAATACTATCAGGTGGTAAAATACCGAAGTAAAGATTATTGCAGAGGCGCATGAATGCATCCGTCAGCAAAATATCTATATCAGACCATTTCATGGCATCTAAGCGTGCCGTGCTGTCTGCCTGTAGTTGCTGAAACATAAGTGAAAGCTCATATCCATGATACCATGCGGGAAGAAATCCGTCATTGCCGCTCTTACTGATAATTTGAAGCATCGTGTCTGCCTGTGGATATAAACGTCCGGTATCAGACCATAACGCCTTATAGCTCCTGTTCCGGTAGAATTCATTTACTGCCTTTGGCTCATATATTGTAATCGAATCTTTATCATTTAAAATGATTTTGTTATTATTGGAAGTAAAAAACGCAATCAATTGATGGATGTCTTTTTCAATATGCTCGTTCAGACTTTGCACATTTTTGGTGACATCTGTTTTTGGAGGGGCTGAATGACAGGAAATAAGAAAGCACAGGCATCCTGATGACAGCATCATAAACAATATCAGCGATAATTTCCTCATAAATTTATATTTTATCGAGGGATTGCCTTTTATGATCCTTCAGCTTTTTGAAATGCGTGGGAGTGAAGCCTGTTATTTTTTTAAACTGGGCGGAAAGATGCGCTACGCTGCTGTACCCCATTTTAAAAGATATTTCACTCAGCGATAGCTCATCATATACCAATAATTCTTTTACCTTTTCAATTTTTTGAAAGATGACAAATTGTTCGATGGTCAGGTTTTCCGATTCTGAAAAAAGATTGCTCAGGTAATGATAATCTTTGTGCATTCTTTGAACCAAATAATCAGAAATATTTTGCTGTAATGATTCCATATCCTCATAGTGTATCAATTCTATGAGTATGCTTTTTATCTGTGAAACTATTCTTGATCGCTTATCATCAATCAGCTCAAAGCCCTCTTCTTTTAATGCCTTCTCAATGGCGAATAATTGTTTTTCATTGACAGGTTTCTTTAAATGCGCTTCTCCAAGCGTGACCTCTTCAATATCAGCTTTTTGATGACGCAATATTTTCTTAACCGCTTTAATGCACCGTTCACAAACCATGTTCTTAATGTGAAGAATCGTATCCATTGATAGAAATTATTAGTTGTAAGGATGTAAAGTGGTGTATTTATAATATTTGAAAAATCTTAAAACTGAATAATGTATCTTATCTGAAAAACATTTTTTATTTTTTGCCACGAAGTCATGTGAACCCGGCAATCAAACCATTTAGCCATATAGCAATATAATTCAATTCACATAACTCCACTGGAATCCCACTCTGATGGTAAACCCCGGATAGGGATAATGCGCTACCTGCATTTGGTTGGGCTGTACAAAAGTATTCAAATTTTCGGCACGTACATAAGCGACAAATGCTTTGATACGGAAATCGAGAAAAACGGCTGTATTGGGAAGGGTATTGTTGATTTTTGTGGCTTCCTGGTTCACAAATTGCTGTAAAACGGGTGAATAATTATCCTGATAATATGGCGTATTATATACGGCTTCTATTCCGGCAGTATATAGCATGTTTTTGTAAAAGATACCTTCGTAAGCGAACCTGTTGCGGGTCCAGATATGAGGGACATGCAATGGAGAATTGCCGATGGTTTGCTGCAGGGCCAGATCGAGGTACCAGTTAAAATGACCCGCGGTAAATTGCTTATTTAACACAATCTGCCATAGATTAAATACGGAATTGTCCTGGGCGGATTCGGAGAAATTTTTAAAATAAGTATAATTCGTCAGAACAAAATAATTTACCTGAAGGGTATATTTTAAATGTGCATTATCTGCCTGAAATTGCAACTGAGTAATATTGGTTTTTTTCAGGTTGCCGTTTGTGCTGATAAAATAATTGGTCGGGAAGAATTGATAATTAAAAGCCGGCGTTTTATTCAGGTTGCTGAAAGATAAAGTGATGTTTCCCAACTTTTCATTCAGATACCTGCTTAAGGAAGCAGTAGCCAGGTAATCCCCAAAGTTATTTCCCAAAAAATAAAAAACCCCTTTTGCATCCAAATCCCATTTTTCATTTCTGGTTAGATTATGATATTCAAAATGGCCTTTCACATTGTAAAAGCTGATGCTGTTTTGAAGAAAATTTCCCTTTAGATATTCAAAGGTGGCTCCCGCTTTTATAAAGTGTGCCGCATTTTTCTGACTGGGAAATTTTACCAAGGAAAAATCATTGGAGAAAGTTTTCCAATCGCTGGCAGCCGATAATCTTGTTTTCCATAAGCTGTCAATACCGTAATTTTTGAAATAATATAGAGATGCGGAGGATGGAATAGTATCGGTATAATCGGCTTCCTGATTAGATAGCTTCAGCGTATTTTCTATCCTGAAAGACGGATGAAATTCATAGTTAAAGGTGGTATCGTTGACTTTAACGGTGTCGCCGTGTCCCCAGTCATAACGTTGATTAAAAAGCCAGGAGCTTTCAATAAAGTCGGATTTTGTAGCTACGGGAGCGGCGAAGAACCCGATGGAAAAAGCGCTGGCGCCACCCAGATTTACCGGAACGGTGCGCCGGTCAGTATATAACGGTTGGGAAAGAGAACTGTCACTGGTTATGCCGCCGTTTTCTCCTGCATGTATTTTATTCCCGACAAAGCTGATATAGGCGTTATAACGTTTATTTTTGGTATTGTAGTGGGCAAAAACATTATAACTGTTATCATCTGTATTCTCATTTTGAAAAAACCCCGGTGCGTTTATTTTCCTTAAGTGAAATCCGAAGTTAAAATTGGGCCTTGGGTTTTGTGTAAATAATACTTCGATCAATTGCTCCTGTTTGCTCCCAATCATGTATCGCAACAAGGAATAAGGCCGGGTGGTGTTATAAAATTTAGTGCTGTCCAGCGTAAAACGATAGACATCAAAAGCGTGAAAACCGGCATCAAATCCCGGATTCATGATCGGGGTGTAAATCAGGGAATGTGCGGCGGTTCCTAAGTTCCCGAGATCAATATAATCTGCGGGCAGGGGAATATATTTTGTAAAATCATTAATAGACGAATCCAGCTTATGATCTACCACATCATCCAAATGGCGGTAATGAATGTCAATGTGAATGACCGGTCTTTTTTCCGGTATGATAAGCGAATCGCTCTTGCCTTGTGATTGTTGCCCTGCACCGGTATTCCCTACTCTGTTCTGGAGACCCCGGAGTTGGGCATCTGCCCCTAAAGCAAATAAACAAAAGCAACAAAATATAAGCAAAACTTTCTTCATGCAACGAATTAAAAATCTATGATCTTTGATAAGATTTAAAAGATAATAGTTAATCGAATGTCAAAGGCAATCCTGTCATCCCTAAATTTTTTCAATCATTTCTACGAATAATTTCGTCATTTTGGGAGTGGCGGCTTCGGCAGCTTCGAGCACTTCTTCGTGTGTGATCGGATCATTATCCTGACGAATGCCTATATCAGAGATAACGCTTAAGGCAAACACCTTCAGTCCGGCGTGCACAGCCACTATTACCTCGGGAACCGTGCTCATTCCCACCGCATCGGCTCCTATATGATGCAGATATTCATATTCAGCTTTAGTCTCAAAAGTGGGGCCTTGCACACCTGCATAAACGCCGGTATGTATCCTGAAATTTTCCTTTTGACCAATTTCCGCTGCCATCTTCATTAAATCTTTATTATAAGGTTCGCTCATATCCGGAAATCTTACACCAAGGCGTTCGTCATTTTTTCCCCGGAGCGGATGTTCAGGCATCAGGTTGATGTGATCGCGGATGATCATCATATCACCCACGCGGAAAGCGGCATTCATTCCTCCGGCGGCATTGGAGATCATCAATGTGTTAATTCCCAAAGCTTTCATCACCCTGACGGGAAATGTCACTTCCTGCATGGAATATCCTTCATAAAAATGAAAACGTCCTGCCATGGCAAGCACCTCTTTTCCTTTAATTTTTCCGGAAAGTAATTCACCGGAATGTCCCTTCACAGTTGACTGCGGAAAATGGGGGATATCCTGATAAGAAAGACGATGGTCAATAGCAATGGTTTCTGCCAATCCTCCAAGCCCCGATCCCAATATAATGCCCACGACCGGTTTGGCAGCAATATGTTGCTGTATAAATGAAGCGGCTGATTGAATCTTATTAAATAACTCCTCCATAAAAATGGCTGTTTTCGTCTAAAAGCAGCAAATTTAGGGTAAAATCATTAGGCAGGCTATTTTCTCATTCCCTGAAAATCAATTAATTTCGCAAGAAATTTTCTACAATGAACTTACACGAATATCAGGCCAAGGGACTTCTCAAAAAATTTAATGTTCCCGTTCAGGAAGGCATTGCTGTTGACACTCCGGAAGGAGCAGCGGAAGCTTATAAGCATTTAAAGGTGCAATTTGGAAATGCTTTTGCGGTTGTGAAAGCCCAAATTCACGCAGGTGGACGCGGAAAGGGCCTTATCAAAGGAACACAGCAGCATGGCGTGGCAGTGGGTAAGAACGCCGAAGATATTAAAAAGATTGCAGGCAATATATTAAGCGGCATTTTGGTGACGAAACAAACAGGGGCTGAAGGAAAAAAAGTAAATAAAGTATTAATAGCGCAGGATGTATATTATGACGGGCCTAATCCAACGAAAGAATATTATTTATCTGTTTTGATGGACCGGGCCAAAGCCTGTAATGTAATTATGTACTCCACGGAAGGCGGAATGGATATAGAAGAAGTGGCAGAGAAAACTCCTGATAAAATATTTAAGGAATGGGTATATCCGAGCTTGCCCTTACAGCCTTTTCAGGCAAGAAAAATTGCTTTTAACCTCGGACTTTCAGGACAGGCATTTAAAAATATGGTGAAGTTTGTTACCAATCTTTATAGTGCCTATACAGAATTGGATTGCAGCATGCTGGAAATCAATCCGCTGTTTAAGACAAGCGATGAAAAAATATTAGCGGTAGATTGCAAAATGAAATTAGATGATAATTCCCTGATGCGCCATCCCGATTTGGAAGCGTTACGCGATATTACAGAAGAGGATCCAACGGAAGTGGAAGCCGGCAGCTATAATCTTAATTATGTAAAATTAGAAGGCAATGTGGGCTGTATGGTGAATGGCGCCGGACTGGCTATGGCTACGATGGATATGATCAAGCTGAGCGGCGGTGAACCGGCTAACTTTCTGGATGTCGGCGGAACTGCCAATGCACAAACTGTGGAAGCAGGTTTTCGCATCATTATGAAAGATCCGAAAGTAAAAGCGATCCTGATAAATATTTTCGGCGGCATTGTCCGCTGCGACCGTGTGGCCCAGGGTGTAATAGACGCGTATAAAAATATCGGTGAAATAAAAATTCCTATAATTGTTCGCCTGCAGGGAACCAATGCTACGGAAGCAAAAGCATTAATTGAAAAATCGGGATTGAAGGTAGAATCTGCCATTCTGTTAAGCGAAGCGGCTGATTTGGTAAACAAGGCGGTAAGGGCATAGTTTATCTTCTGATGGATTATTTCCGATGTTGCTTGGTTTTTGATTTAAGAAGGATGATCACTGAAGTTTGATTGAAGAAGTATTTAATAATCAAAAATCTTAAATCGTTAATCGGCATTCTGAAATCAAATAAATTTTAGGAATTTCATCATCTAAACATCATCGGGTGTCATTTTCATGCAATATCCTTTCCTCACCATAGAAGGCAATATCGGCGCAGGTAAGACCACGCTGGCATGTATGCTGGCAAAACATTACAACAGCAAACTGATTTTAGAAGAATTTGCGGATAATCCTTTTTTGCCTCGTTTTTATAAAGAACCTGATAAATATGCTTTTCCGCTGGAATTATTTTTTATGGCGGAAAGATACAAGCAGCTTAAAGAAATGATGGGTGGCAGGGATATTTTTAAAAACAATGTGATTTCAGATTATATGTTCACCAAGTCTTTGCTTTTTGCGAAGATAACCCTGCCTGATGAGGAGTTTCGACTGTACCAGCGCTTATTTGAAATCGTTAATCCCCAATTAGTTCAGCCTGATTTACTTGTTTATTTGCATGTTCCGGTCAAAAAATTGCAGGAGAATATCCGCAAACGCAACCGGAATTATGAGCAGGAGATCCAGGATGATTATTTATTCCGTTTGCAGAATACTTATATGGAATATATTAAGCAGCATCCCATCCGCTCATTGATCATTGATGCTTCTTCAGCAGATTTTGAACATGATCCCTCACAGTTTAAGGTCATCGTGGATGCCTTAGAAAGGGATTACTCCATTGGTCAGCATTATATGGCGCTAAAATGATTTTACAGAAAGAGGCGCTTAAATACCCCAATTTGTCACGAAATGTTCCGGAAGAACATTTACTTATATTGGTTTAACCCAGATTTTGCAGTTGGCTGCAAAATCTGCCTGAAAGGTCAGACGAAACGAAGTTTGTCTGACCCAGACCGAAGCGTCTGGGCCGACGGAGCATAGGCTTGTCGGGTGAGCGACGATGAATGTCGCCACACCGACTGAAACGTCGGCGGTTAACCTCTTACGGAGTCCGATGCTCGTCAGAGTCGTCAGACCTGACGAAAAAATGGCAAAGAAGCCATTTTTTCGTCACTGCTTCGCAGAAATTTTGCTACCGCAAAATTTGGGTTTATACCTATTACCAATTAATGCGTCCGCCAGAGGCGGACGACAGATGTTCCAACGGAACATATAGTAGGTAAAAAAATAGCATGGTGGTTGATAATCAACGTTCCGGAGGAACGTTTTGTGGGTCAATAAAGAGCTTTATTCTATAATTTTAACTTTACCTTACGGTTATTGCATTAAACTATTGCCACATCTATCAGTTAAATGATTGTAAAAGATGACGTTAAAATTAAAATACGGGCTTTGGACTGCCGGATTATTATCCGTCATCGGTCTTGCATTTTTACCCGCTCCTTCATTAAAAGAAAGAATAGAATCCGCATTGCAGGGGTATCTCAATCATGAACCGCAGGAAAAGATTTACCTGCAGACAGATAAAGATTATTATGCTTCAGGTGGTACGATATGGTTCAAAGCTTATATTACCAATGATTACTTGCCCACCGGTATCAGCACTATTTTATATGTAGAATTAATAAACACGAAAGGAAAAGTACTGCAAAGACTGAAGCTCCCCATTAAAGACGGCGGTGCGTGGGGTGATTTCGATCTGTCTCCTGATCTGCCGCCGGGTGATTATCGTATCCGGGCATATACGATGTGGATGTTGAATTTTGATCCGGCTTTTTTGTATAAAAAAGATATTCATATTTTCGAGCCGGGCACCGCTAAGGTTTCTCAGCATGAAGAGACAACAACGCCTGATTTTGCAGTGCAGTTCTTTCCCGAAGGAGGAGATATGGTGGATTCGGTAGAAAGCTTAGTGGCTTTTAAAGCTATCAATCAGGATGGTTTTCCTGAAGAAGTGAAAGGAAAGATAGTGGATGAAGATGGTCACTTTATTGATTCCTTATATTCAGTGCATGACGGCATGGGCAGCTTCAATCTGTTGCCTTTGCGGGGTAAATCTTATCAGGCAATCCTGACTGATGCTTCGGGTCAAACTAAAGTTTTTGAACTTCCTGTCGCTAAAACGTCCGGTGTAGTGTTACACGTGATACCTGACCGTGATAACCACCTCTTCTTTCAGGTCAAAAGGAGTCCCGGCTTAGGCGATGAGTTTAATAAGATGTATCTGGCGGCACAGATTGGCGGGCATTTGGTTTACTATGCGCCCATTGATTTCTCACTGGGTTATTCGGGCGGAATGATTCCTGTGGATAATGACCCCGCGGGTATTATGCAGGTTACTTTGTTTACACCTGACGGATTACCGCTCGCTGAAAGACTGGCATTTATAAAAAATAAGCATACTATTCTCCCGCTCACGCTGCAAAAAGATACTGTTTCATTGCAACCGAGAGGTAGGAATGTCTTTACCCTGCATATTCCCGATACTTTAGCCGGCAATTTTTCAGTAGCGGTAACGGATGTCGCTCAGGTAAAGCAAGCGCCCGGTCAGAATAATATTATTTCCGATCTATTGCTCACTGCTGACCTGAAGGGATATGTGTATAATCCTGCCTGGTATTTCAGAAATAATGATGCGGCAACTAATCATGATTTGGATCTGGTAATGCTGACGAATGGCTGGCGACGTTTTGTATGGGAGAAAATTTTAGATAATCAATTCCCTGAAGTGAAGTTCCCGCCTGAAATGCAGGGGATACAAGTACGAGGGCAGGCTTTTGACCGCAAGGGGCCGTTGAAAAACGGATCTATTTCTATGCTCTTACGCGCCTCTGCCGATACGCTGACCTACTTTATTTCCGGCGCCACACAGCCCAACGGGTATTTTGAAATTGATAATCTTCGTTTTCATGATTCGGCGACTTTATATTATAAGGGTATAGATACTTTACATAAAGGCAGAACGGTGACCGTTAAATTCTTTTCTTCGCCTGCTTCGCAGGATTATGAATTGTTGCATTCGCCTATTCGCCCCTGGCTACCCGTTCCTGATGCCACTTTGAATAATTATCTTACAGAAGCTGCGGAAAGAAACCAGATTCAGAAATATATCGGCAGCCGCTCTGTTTTACTGAAAGAAGTAAGCATAACTGCCAGAAAGATTCCTGAAGCTCAGAAATTAGAAGACCGATATACCACGGGCATGTTCCGAAGTGATAATGGATATACTTTTGACCTGACCAAACAATCGTTGCCTTATACCAGCATTTTTCAATATTTGCAAGGCCGGGTTGCAGGCTTAATGATCTCAGGCGGTCCGATGAATCCTTCTGTAAGCTGGCGTGGCGGAACACCCGGATTTTTTCTGGATGAAATGCCCGTCAGTGCGGATCAGATAGCCGATGTGCCGGTAGATGATATTGCACTGGTAAAAGTATATCGCCCTCCGTTTTATGGAGGATTTGGCGGTGGTAGCGGCGCCATTGCCATTTACACTAAAAAAGGCGGCGATGAAGATTATTCTCCCGGCGGAGGTTATGAGAAAATTCGTATTCCGGGATATTCCATTGTAAGGCAATTTTATTCTCCTGATTATTCCGTGAATAAAAAAGTGAATGAATTACCGGATAAACGCGCCACCTTATATTGGAATCCTGATTTGGTTGCCGACAGCGCCAGACATTCCATTACTTTTTCATTTTACAATACGGATATTACCAAACGTATGCGGATCATTATTGAAGGTATCAGCAATGACGGGAAAATTGGGAGGGTGGAGGAGGTGATTGGCGGGCAGGAGTGAAATAGTAAGCAGTAGGCAGTAAGCAGTAGGCAGTAGGCAGTAAGCAGTAAGCAGTAAGCAGTAAGTAGTTATGGGTAAAGGGTGGTTGGTGTTTTGCTGTAAATCAAGTATTATAAATACTGAAAAAAGGAGAAGAAGAAAGGGTGGAAAATATTACTATAAAAATGGGTGGCTGATGGGGTTCGAACCCACGACCCTCAGAACCACAATCTGATGCTCTAACCAACTGAGCTACAGCCACCATTTAGGGATGCAAAAGTAAGATATTTTGACTGCATCAGCCAAAATTTTGTTCAATTACCGTTCCTTTGCACCCGGATTAATCATCAAACCCCATTTTAAAATGCTTATTTTTCTGATCCCTGTTATTTCAGCTTTTATTGGATGGATTACCAACCTGGTGGCTATTAAAATGCTTTTTCATCCTAAGAAACCGGTGAATTTAGGCTTTTACAAGATGCAGGGAATCTTTCCGAAACGGCAGCAACAATTTGCGGAAAAATTAGGAAAGCTGGTCGCTGAAGAATTGTTGTCATTTGAAGATATTTCGGTCAGGCTGAGTGATCCGGATAAAATAAAGGGAATGCTCCCCGGCATTGCCGATCAAATGGATGAATTTTTAAGAAAAAAACTACCCGGCAGCATGCCGGTGCTTTCTATGTTCATCGGCGATAGTACGATAAATAAAATCAAGAATGTATTTATGGATGAAATGGAAGTACTGCTTCCCCGCATTATTCATCAATATGTAGATAGCCATAAAGAAGAGCTGGATTTGGAAAAAATTGTCGCGAATAAAGTATCCGGCTTCTCAAGCGATAAGCTGGAAGAAATTTTAAACTCCATTATGAAAAAAGAATTCCGGTTTGTAGAAATTATCGGTGGTGTTTTAGGATTTATAATTGGAATAGTGCAGGTGCTGATCACTCATTGGGCAAAATAATTCCTGTTAAAGAAACCTTAAAGCCTTTTATAACGCCCTATTAGCTTTCCCCTCACATTATTTCCCTTTATCACAAATTAAAGGTAGTTATGACTATTTAACGCTGTTTAACAGTACCTGAATTTAATTTTGTGGTGTAAATTTAACATCAATTAAAATGAAAAAGTTAAGGGTTCTTTGGTTTATTGCAATGGCTGCATTACCATCATTGGTTTTTGCTCAGCAAAAAAACTATGGAAATGGCAATCATGGAGGTTCCGGCTTTGGTGCAGCACAAAGCGGTCAGGTTATAGGCAAAATTGTTGACCAGACGTCCAACAAAGGAGTTGGTTTCGCCACTGTGGGCGTTTTGCATGCAAAAGATTCCACTGTGGTTACCGGTGCGCTCTCGCAGGATAATGGTGATTTCACTATCAGTCAGCTTCCCATGGGGCAATATATCCTCAAGATCAATTATATAGGATATAATACGATATATAAGAATTTTTCGTTAACGCCCCGTGCTGCCAGTCAGGATCTGGGTAATTTCAAGATATCACCATCTTCTGCCTTGTTGAAAACAGTGAAGGTAACCGCCAACGCACCTGCTTATTCTATGCAATTGGATAAAAAGGTCTTTGATGTAAGTAAAAGCCTGACGAGCGTGGGGGGAGATGCAACGGATGTTTTAAAGCAAATACCGGGAGTGGATGTAGATATTGACGGAAATGTGACTTTAAGAAATGGAACACCCAATATATATGTGGACGGAAAAGCGACCCCACTCACATTGGACGAAATACCCTCGGATGAAATTGAAAGAATTGAAGTGATCACCAATCCGTCTTCCAAATATGATGCATCCGGGCAGGCCGGCATTATCAATATTATTTTAAAAAAGAACCGCAAACCAGGTATTAATGGTATGCTCCAGGCCGGCGCTGATACCCGTGGCGGATCTAATGTTGGAGGTAATGTAAGCATCTATCAAAACCCATTTAACCTGACCCTAAGCTATTTCAGGCATGACCGTAACTTACCCGGGACTACTGATCTGACAAGGGACAATTTATTTAATAACACCTTTTTGGATCAGCATGCTGACGGAAAAAATAACGGCTCTTTTCAAATGGGAAACATTGGGCTGGATTATTTCTTAGATAACCGAAATACGCTTTCCTTTTCCGGCAGGCTTGGCGGCGGCAGCTTCAATACTTCACAATCTGTGACGAGCAACTATCTGAATAGTGACAAAGCAGTTGATTCTACAGGTCAAAGCCAGACAGTCAGCGCGCGGAGCTTTCGTTTCCTTTCCGGCGACCTGAGCTACAAGCATAATTTTCAAAAAGACGGACATACACTGACTGCTGACGTGAGCTTGAGGCAATACAGGACACCTCCCACTTCAGGCAGCACCCAAACACAGTATTTTGACAATACAGGAAAGCCGATACAGGGAAATATCGTGCAGAAGAATCTGAATGTTGGAAACGGGAATTATTTTGCCGGTCAGATAGACTATGTGAATCCTTTAACTGATAAATCCAAATTAGAAGCAGGATTGAAGGCTACGATCAATAATTCCTACAGCACCTATGATCTTTACAACCTGAATGATTCGGGAGAATATATTTATAATCCGCTTTTATCCAGCGACTTTGATTTTCATGAGGGTATTTATGCGGGATACGTTCAATATTCCGATCAAATCAATAAATTCAGTTATCAGTTAGGATTACGTGCCGAAGATTATATATATTCAGGTTCTATTCCGGGCCAGGATCTTACCTTTAAGCCGACAAGTGATAAATTGGGATTGTATCCCAGCGCCTTTCTGACTTATAAGTTTTCAGATTACGACCAATTACAGGTTAATTATACCAGGAGAGTGGACCGTCCAAGATTCTGGCAACGTTTTCCCTATATTAACTATTCGAACCCCTTGGCATTAACGGAGGGAAATCCCAATCTGAAGCCTCAATACACCAATTCACTCGAATTGAATTATAGTAAGATATTAGGCCAGACCAATTTCATGGTTTCATTGTATTACCGGAATACCAACGATTTTATAACGACTTACACAGA
>SCQV01000193.1 GCA_004299085.1 Chitinophagaceae bacterium
TTAATTCTCGTGGTGGAAAGGGTTTAAGCCGGTTGGTATTTTGAAGAGAGTTATTATTTCAAATATTTCCTGATAATCTTTTTTAACACCGCTTCTTTTTCATTTAATCTTTCCAGTAAAGTCAACTGGTTTTTCGCCCGGTCATAATTATGCGCCGGATATTTGGTCGGATAATATACATCGCCATTCAGAAAGTCTGTCAGAAAACGGATACCCTGCATATAAACCATAAATTGTCCTGCATAGAACAGCATTTCCTTTTCTGTTTTGGTCAGCGTGTTGCCTAATTCCGGGAGATAACCTCTCATTAAAGCTTCATAGTAATCATCCCGGATAATGATCCGGCTGAAATCCGTTTCTTCTTCAGAAACAGGACTGACATAAGTCCGTACCATATCGCCGATATCAGAAATTAATTTACCCGGCATAAGCGTATCTAAGTCTATTACACAAATACCTTCTCCGGTTTTATCATCCAATAGCACGTTGTTGATTTTAGTGTCGTGATGCATTAAACGATCCGGGAAGTCGCTATCTGTTTTTAATTCTTCGTAAGTAATGGGAATCTGAGAAAATTGCTCAAATTCCTCAATAAGATCTGCTGCCTGTTCCCTGCGCTCAACTTCTGCATCATTGATGGCAGATTGAAATGAACTGTAACGCAGGGTTAGATTATGAAAATTAGGAATAGTGGGCGTAAACAGGCTGAGGTCAATGCCCGCCAGGTTATGAGCGAGTCTGCCAAATTGTTTTGCCGCTTCAAAAGCTTGTCCAGGATCGTCCGCTTCATTCACGGTGAAAGTGTGTGCAACAAAAGGCAACATCCTCCAGTAATCTCCATTCCACTCCAGCAGAAATTTTCCATCTTTTAATTGAACAGGCGCGATGAAAAAATAGGCAGGGTGATGTTGGGCTAAATATTCCGAAGCCCTTCGGTGATTGTTCAGGATAGCTTCAGGGTTTTTAAATACATGCGTATTGATACGTTGTAATATAAATTCATCCCTGCTTCTGCCGCTGTTGCCATGCAGCCTGAAAGTATTATTGATTAAGCCGGAGCCGAATCTTTCTATCTGATAATGATTAAAATCCAATCCGAATGCCTCTAATATTCGGGGATGCACAATAGTTATTGCCATAGATTTTCAGGATAAATCCCTTTTGTAATTAATGCTTCTATATTCTCTCTGACCACCGGAGCATCTTCCTGATAAGTAACCCCAAACCATTGCATGGAAGTGGGGATTACTTTTACAGTTCCCATCTGGTTGGCAATAAAATAGTCTATCACTGTGGGTATAAGAAATTCAGCTTTGGGATTATTGATGTTTTCTTTCAAAAAATTATCAAACATATCTTCCGACAGCGTAAAAATATTTTGGTGAAATCCCCAAAAGTTCATCGAAACAGGCGTAGAAGATGGAAGAATATGGTGATTACCATCCTCATCAATAAAAGTAGGGTTGCCTTCTTCCCTGAATATTTTAGTCCGCTCCGTGATAGTGGCTAAATTTTCATTGTCGTCCAGGGTACAAACGCCCCTGGAAACCGAACCATGATCAGAAAGTGTATTGCCTATTTCGTAGCCCATGACACTGTAACGTTTTTCGCTGCATTCTTTTTGTAAAAAGATAACCATTTTTTCATAAGGTTCCCTTCCATAAAAATCATCTGCATTGATAACAGCGAATGGTTCTTTAATCGCATCTTTCGCGCAAAGCACGGCATGGGCAGTTCCCCATGGCTTTTGACGATTATCCGGAACTTTATTATCTTTTCCTATAAAACTATCCAAAGCCTGATAGACATATTTAATTTCAACTTCCGAGTTCTTTAGTTTACTGTTAAAGATTTTCTCAAACTCGTCTGAAAAATCTTTGCGGATGATAAACACTATTTTACCAAATCCGGCTTTGATGGCATCATAAATAGAATAGTCAATAATTGTTTCTCCGTTAGGCCCGAAGTGATCCATTTGTTTAATTCCGCCATAACGGCTGCCCATTCCTGCAGCCAGGATTAATAGAGTGGGTTTTTGCATGTTTTTTAGAGTATTAAATGTTGTATTTTTATCCCCGTTTAGAAACGGGTCGTATTTTGCGACTAAGTTAGCTTATAATTCTAAATATTTTGAACTCTTTACTCAATTATCCATTTTTTTATGAAAAAAATAAGGGCCATGTTCCTTCTTTTTGCCTCATTTTCCTGGAGTCAAACGTTTGCGCAATCGCATCAAATCGTCAATCAGGACAGCATCGCACACAAAATGCAATGGTTCGCTGATGCCAAGCTGGGAATTTTTATTCATTGGGGAATTTATTCTGTAAAAGGCGTAGGGGAATCCTGGTCTTTTCATAATAAGCAGATTTCTTACAAGGATTACATGGCACAGTTGAAAGGATTTACTGCGGCCAATTATCATCCGCAGCAATGGGCTGATCTGATAAAAGAAAGCGGCGCCAGATATGCGGTTATTACTACCAAGCATCATGATGGCGTGGCATTGTGGAATTCAAAATGCGGCGGCATCAATGTGGTGAAAAATACTCCTGCCCATCGCGATGTGTTGGCCCCACTTTTTTCAGCTTTAAGAAAAGACAGTATCAAATGCGGCGCTTATTTTTCATTGATTGATTGGAGCTACCCTGATTATCCTGCCTTTTTAAAAGATTCAAATCGCTACGAAATAAGGAATGATCCTGCCCGCTGGGAAAAATTTTTAGATTATTATCAATGCCAGTTGAAAGAAGTGTTGAATAATTATAATCCTGATCTCATTTGGTTCGATGGCGATTGGGAACATTCTGCCAAGGAATGGCAGGCTGCCAAAGTGAGGAAAATGATTTTGGATCATAATCCGAATACGATTATTAATGGGCGTCTGGCGGGTTATGGTGATTACGATACGCCGGAACAGAATTTCCCTGTTACGCGTCCTAACCTGCGCTGGTGGGAGCTGTGCATGACCGTGAACGATAACTGGGGCTGGCAGCCTCAGGATACCAACTGGAAAACACCTTATCAGATCATCCGCATTTTTGCCGATTGTATCAGCATGGGAGGAAATTTATTATTGGATATAGGCCCGAAAGGAGATGGAACCATTACACCACAGGATATTCATGTATTGAAAGAATTAGGAAAATGGACGCATAAAAACAGCAAAGCTATTTACGGAACGCTGGCAGGTTTGCCTGAAGGGCATTTTTACGGACCTTCCACGCTTTCCAAAGATTCCACCACATTATATTTATTCTTACCCGGCAAAGGAAATGAGCAGGAAGTGATCAAAGGATTGGATAATAAAATAAAAAGTATTACCGTCGTTGGAAATGGAATGCAGTTGCATTACGACATTGTAGGAAAAATTTCGTGGAGCCCCGTTCCTGGACTGGTCTATATAAAGGTTCCTGCTAATGTTCAAGATGAATATATGACGGTGCTGGCTGTAAAATTGGACGGGAAATTGAAATTGTACAGGGGGCAGGGTGGACTGAAATGAAGATAAAAGATAAAAGTTGAAAGTTTAAAGTTTGAGTCCACTCCGAAAAGTCAAAATATGCCACAAAGTCGCAAAGACACAAAGAAAGCACAAAGCATAACTGACTGTAATGCAAGTCTTTGTGAATCTTAGTGACTTAGAGCCTTAGTGGCAGAATGAATAAATCGTACTTTTCATAGTGGACTCAAGTTTTGTGTTTAGAGTTTCGTGTTTGTTCCAAGAATTAATAAGATGCGGGAATTCCCTGATTATTCTAAAATAATAGTTCAACCATTAAATTCTTCTGAATTTATATTTTCCAGCCTAAAGGTTGATATGCTGCGATTAGACTTGCTGCATGATGAAATTTCAGGGAATAAATGGTTTAAGCTAAAATATAATCTGGAGCAAGCACAGAAAGAAAAGAAAGATACCATACTCACCTTTGGAGGAGCATGGTCCAATCATATCGTAGCCACTGCTGCAGCTTGCGATTTATTAGGATTCAAAAGTATCGGAATCATCCGGGGAGAGGAATTAAACGAGGATAGTTCTCCGTCCCTGATTCTTGCCAGAGGTCATAACATGCAATTATATTTCGTCTCCAGAGAGCTATATGGGGAAAAAGAAGATCCGGGTTTTATAGATTATCTGAATAAGGAATTTTACCAACCCTATATCATTCCGGAAGGAGGTAATAATGACTTAGGTATAAAAGGGTGTAAAGAGATATTATCCTTTTGTGAGCAGGAAAAATATACACACATTTGCTGTGCGGTAGGAGCGGGAGCTACTTTAACAGGGCTGATTGAAAGCGCTTCCATGAATCTCCGGTTATTGGGCTTTTCCGCATTGAGGAATGCTGATTACCTGAAGAATAAAATCGAAAAATCATTGACAGGATACGGCGAAAATATTTCCTGGAAATTAATTACGGATTATCATTTCGGCGGCTTTGCCAAAAAGACACCGGAATTATTGGAGTTTATGAGAGATTTTTATGAAAAAAATAAAATCGTGCTTGACTTTGTTTACACCGCCAAAATGATGTTTGGAATAAATGATCTTATAAAAAAAGAATATTTCTCTTCCGGCAGCCGCATATTGGCAATACATACCGGCGGATTGCAGGGAAATAAATCGCTGACGGTTTAAAATCTAACAGCATGAAAAAACAACCCTTTATTTACGCTTTTCCATTAATGTTTTTTGTGGCATGCCATTCAAAACCTTCCTATTATCTTTCTCCTGATACCAGACCTTATGAGGCATTTGATCTAACAAAAGAAAATACATTCTCAAACAACATTGAAGGCCCTGCCTTTCGCCATGATACCTTGTTCGTGGTAAATTATAAGAAAGACGGCACTATCGGAATGGTTTTTCCGGGCGGCCGGTGTGAAACCTATATTACGCTACCCAAAGGCAGCACCGCCAACAGCATTAAATTCGATCCTGCGGGTAATATGTATCTTGCTGATTTTACAAGGCATAATATCCTGAAAGTAGATATGGACAAACAAGTTAGTATTTATTGCCATCATGATAAATTCAATCAGCCGAATGATATTTGTATGAACAGCAATGGATGGATATATGCATCCGATCCTAACTGGAAAAACGGCACGGGACAGGTTTGGCTGATAAAACAGGACAGGGTGCCGGAGTTGGTAGCTACGATGGGAACGTCCAATGGTATCACTTTAAGCCCCGATGAAAAACAACTCTATGTGGATGAAAGCAACCAATTAAAGATCTGGAAATTTGATGTGGACAGTTCCGGCAGGCTATCTGATAAAAGACTATTTGCTT
>SCQV01000194.1 GCA_004299085.1 Chitinophagaceae bacterium
AGACGATAGGCATGATTGCCATCCAAAAGATGTGCCCATAAATTGATTTTCCATGCCATGGACCAGCCTGTGGACACATCCCCCCGGTAAATCAATGAATTTCTGGCCGCTTCAAATAAAGCGGACGTACGATAGGGAGAAATTTGGTTACTTGGAAACAGACCATATAAATGTGACACATGACGGTGATGATCATCCGGCTTATCCCAATCCTGCAGCCATTCCTGCAATTGGCCATAGCGCCCGATCTGCATAGGAGGCAAAGAATCTCTTTTCATGCTGAGCGTGTCTGAAAACAACTTATCTACGCCCAGTATTTTCTCCGCCTGCATCGTATGGCTGAAAAGATCGAATACCAATTGATTATCCATGGTAGCTCCATCGGTGATATCTATACTCACTCCATCCTTGTCCGTATAGCTATGTTCCGGCGACATGGTAGGACATACGACCAACCATTGGTGGGTCGGCTCTACTTGCAATTCATCTACAAAAAACTCACAGGCGCCTTTTAGTACGGGATATAATTGCCGGAGGAATGTCTTATCGCCTGTATAGAGATAATGCTCCCATAAATTTTCACAAAGCCAGGTGCCTCCTTCCGGCCATAAATAATACCCCCCGTCCACTACCCCTGTTATTCGCCATAGATCCGTATTATGATGCAGCACCCAGCCTCTTGCTCCATACCTTTCTCTTGCACTTTGCTGCCCTGTCACCGACAAATCTTTCACCATCTGCATCAAAGGATCAATCGTTTCAGAAAGATTGGTTTTATCTGCCGGCCAGTAATTCATTTCTGTATTAATATTGACTGTGTATTTGCTATCCCATGGCGGATCTATCATATTGTTCCAAATACCCTGCAAGGTAGCCGGTTGTCCTCCCGGACGAGAACAACTGATCAGCAGGTAACGGCCAAATTGAAAATAAAGAGCCGCCAGTTGCGGATCATTATCATTATGAAATTCCGCTATTCTTATGTTAGTAGGATTATGGATAGAATCAGTGATTCCGAGGTCAAGGCTTACCCGGTCAAAATATTTTTTGAATGTTATTTCCTGATCTCTTAAGGCACTCTTGTAAGATTTCCGGAGCGCTTTATGCAAATAATTTCCCGCCCTGAAAATATTATCCGCACTCACGTCGTGATAATTTTTAAAGCTGGTAGCTATTGACACGTAAATGGTTACACTGTCTGCAGACTGAATATGCAGGCTGGAATCATCCGCTTGCAGCTTGCCGCCTGATAATATGGGTTTTATAAGGGTAGTGTATTTTACCCTTCCCTTCTGCCCTTCATGATCTCCGGATATCCCATCTAACTCCAGGGTTCCTCCGGCTGTTTTAACTGTGTGCCTTAACAGGCTCTTTAACAAAAGAGTGCAAGTAATACTGCGTGGCCGGCTAGCTGTCAAATGAACTATAATCACCTGATCGGGAAAGGAAGAGAAAACAGTTTCATGAAAATTAGTCGTGCCAATACGGAAAGTATCCATCACAACCGCATCCTCTAAATTAAGTTCACGATAATAATCCGTTGGTGCACCATGATGTGAAAAACGGATTAAAAGATTGCCGGCGGACTGGTAAGGCATCCCGCTATTCCCTCTGGGTCCCGCCTTTTCATTTACCAGCTTTTGTGCCGCCAGATATTGTCCGCTAAAAATCAATTGGCGAATGCGGCCTAATACCTGCCTGGCTTCAGGATTTACATTGTTATTAGGGCCTCCAGCCCATAAAGTATATTCATTCAACTGGATGTTTTCAGAGTCAGGATCACCGAAGACCACGGCTCCCAACCTGCCATTGCCTATGGGGAGCGCTTCGACCCACTCATGCGCCGGTTCTCTATACCAAAGCTTATTCAGCGTCTGCGCACGCCCAGAAACTATCATTGCCATATTCAGGCAGATCAATATAACGTTCAGGACTATCTTATCTGACATGATATATTTCAATATATTTTTTTGAATCATTTCTAATATCATTTTTTATGTTCAAGCCGATACAAAAAAGATAAAGAAAAATTCCTGCTTTTGTCTTCGCAGGCAGGCGCTTCTTTGATTTCGTTTCAATTGGTTATTTCTTTCAACCCATTTATTCAGAAAGCTCACCCCAGTCAAACTGACACAAGAAAATAACAAGTGCGACACTTGATTAAATAATATTGGCCCTATTCTATGTCTTTTGATCCAGGCTTATTTTCAAAAGGATGAATAGATATATAGAATAAGGCTCTTTATTGGCCCACAAAACGTTCCTCCGGAACGTAGATTGTCAACACCATTCTATTTTTTACCTACTATTTGTTCCTTTGGAACAACTGTCGTTCCAGAGGAACGCATTATGGGTAATAGGTATAAATCAACATAGGTAAATGTTCCGGAGGAACATTTCGTGACGAATTGGGGGTATTTAAACGCCTCTTTCTCTAAATATATTTTCATTAATATGCGTATCAATGATTAAGCTATCTCCTGACATCATTCTTGCAGGACGTAAATTACTCTTAACACCTACTTTTTCTCCTTTCCATGGATTTTCTATTACATATCTTCTTCCAATTTGCCCGCTCGTCACTCTCATGCAAAAGTATGATCAACTCCTGATCAGAATAAGATGAATAATTTTGCATAATCATTTTATTTATTAAAAAGAATACAAACAGGAGTACCGCATTTAAATGCTTGTGCAACCTCTCCTGCAGGAAGTCCCGTAACAGCATCCAGTTTAAAAGGCACTATGTTATCTGAATTTTGATTCACCACCAAAAGCCATTGTCCGCCGGGATCAATGGCAAAGTCCCGTGGTTCTTTTCCGCCGCTTGAAAATCGTGTTTCAAATGTCAAGCATCCATTCACTTCATCTATTGAAAAAACAGTCAGACTATTATGGCCTCTG
>SCQV01000195.1 GCA_004299085.1 Chitinophagaceae bacterium
AAGGAATCTTCACTCACTGATTATGATGACCAATACTATCTGGTAAAAGAAGAAGTAACACATTATGGAGCCACTAAGCTTATCCTGAAAGATAAAAAAACGGGAAAAATAATAGAGAGGATTAAGGGAATATCTTAAAAATTAAACGAATCATGATAAATACGGGTAAAGGTACAGAGGAGCATACATACGATGCAATCGTTATTGGTGCCGGTATGACGGGTAGTTGGGCAGCAAAGGAATTGTGTGAAGCAGGCCTTAAAACATTGGTTTTAGAAAGAGGGCGTATGGTAAAACACATTGAAGATTATCCGACTGCTACACTTGCGCCCTGGGAACTTAAGCACCGCGGGCGACTTACAGAAGAAACGCGAAAAGAAAACCCAATAGTAAGCCGCTGTTATGCCTTTGATGAAGCAACAAAACAGTTTTTTGTAAAGGATAACGAGCAGCCATATATTCAAGAAAAGCCATTTGATTGGATACGAGGTTATCAGGTTGGAGGTAAATCCCTTGTCTGGGGACGCTCAACACAACGTTGGAGTGATTATGAATTTGACGCACCTGCAAGAGATGGATTCGCTGTTGATTGGCCGATCCGGTATGAAGATATCGCCCCATGGTATTCACATGTCGAAAAATTTGTGGGTATAAGCGGGAACTATGATCATATTCCAAATCTACCCGATTGTGAATTTCTTCCGCCTTTTGAGCTGAATTGTGTAGAAAAACATATTCAAAAAAAAATCAGTGAAAACTATGTAGATCGTCAGGTAATCAATGGCCGCTGTGCGCATATAACTGTTTCTAAAGAAATCTACCAGCAACAAGGCAGGGTTAAGTGTATGGCAAGGAATTTATGTACGAGAGGCTGCCCATTCGGAGGATATTTCAGCGCCAATGCTTCTACCATACCCTGGGCAGAAAAGACAGGTAATATGACCATGAGGCCACACTCAGTGGTAGAGAGTATTATTTATGATGAGCAAAAACAAAGGGCCACAGGAGTAAGGGTAATAGATGCTCAAAGTAAAATCAGTAGCGAATATTATGCAAAAATAATCTTCTCAAATACCTCCACTTTAGATTCCAATATTTTACTGTTAAATTCCACGTCCAGCCGTTTCCCAAATGGTTTGGGAAATGATAGCGGTGTATTAGGGCATTTTATTGCCTTTCATAATTATCGGGGTAATGTATCGGCTTCTATGGACGGTTTTGAGGATAAATATTATTATGGCCGCAGGCCCACTATGGCATTTATACCAGCTTTCAGGAATGTATTTAAACAACAAACTGATTTTCTGCGAGGGTATCTGGGTTTTTTTGGTGCCGGTCGTGCCGGTTGGGAGCGGGGAATGTACACAGAAGGCATAGGGGAAGATTTGATAAATAGCCTCACGGACCCAGGCGGATGGGGCATATATATGGGAATGCAGGGAGAAACAATTCCCAAGTATGAGAATCATGTGAGATTAAGTAAGGATAAAAAGGATCAATGGGGAATTCCGCAATTGGTGATCTCCGTAGGCTATGATGATAATGATATAAAAATGATGAATGACTTTTTAGTACAAGGAGCAGAGATGTTAGAAAAATCAGGATGTAAAAATATCAAAACGCTGGATACTAAACAGGCTCCTGGTCTGGATATACATGAAGTCGGAGGCGCTAGGATGGGAAAAGATCCGAAGACTTCAATACTGAATAAGTGGAATCAGATACATGGCTGCAAAAATGTATTTGTGACCGATGGCTCATGTATGGTTTCAACGGGTAATCAAAACCCATCACTTACTTTCATGGCACTAACCGCCAGAGCAGCGAATCATGCCATTGGCGAATTAAAGAAAGGGAGCTTATAAACTTTATTTATTGTAAACTAATAATCATGAATCGAAGGGAAGCAGTTCAATCAATAACCATATTAACAGGAGGGTTACTAAGTGTCTCAACAATAGGGATATTTTTAAACGGTTGTACCGGTAGTACAAAAACCGGCAAAGGCATTCAGTTTACTGAAGACGAACAAAATACAGTGTCCCGAATGGCGGATATTATTATTCCATCCACAAAAATACCGGGAGCATTAAATGCAGGTGTCCCAACATTCGTGATAATGATGATGCAGCAATGTTACCCGTTACAAAATCAAGATTCTTTTCATAAGGGATTGGGTACATTCGACCATATTTGCACACAAAAATATAGCGGGCATTTTTTAAAACTATCCAAAGAAAAACAAGTACAGGCAGTCAAATATTTGGATGGCAAAATATTGGGGAAAAACAATCCGGCCGGTCAAACTGATGAAAGTCTTTCTATTTTCTATCGTGACTTAAAAGGCTTAATAATACTGGGATATTATAGCTCGAAACCTGGAGCGACCGAAGCATTACGCTATATACCGGTACCGGGACATTATGACGGTTGTATTCCTTACCACACGGGAGATAAAGAATGGGCAACATAATGAAACTGTTAAGGAGATTTTTTTAAATATATTACTAAAAATTAAGTTATGGGAACATCAAGAAGAAACTTTTTAAGAATGGGTACATTTGCATTAACCGGAGTAGCGGTAGGGCCAGGCCTTTCATCCTTCGCTACAAAGCGAAAAGACATTCTGGGGATTCAGTTATACACTGTTCGTGATGATATGCAAAAAGATCCGGTTGGTACGCTAAAACAACTGGCGGACATGGGTTATAAAAATGTTGAACATGCCAATTATGTAAATAGGAAATTCTATGGATATAGTGCAAAAGATTTCAAAAAGATATTAGGTGATGTGGGACTAATGATGCCTAGTGGCCATGTACAATTTGGTTTAAATGATTGGGATTCCACAAAAAATAGTTTTACGGATAATTGGAAATTTACCATTGAAGATGCTGTTACAGTCGGGCAAAGTCATCTTATTAATCCATGGATGAACGAGGATATAAGAGCAGATTATAATAAATTAATGCAGCTATTGGAATTATTTAATAAAAGTGGTGCGCTATGTAAGAGGTCGGGCTTAAAGTTTGGCTACCATAACCATGACTTTGAGTTTAACACCCATATTAATAACAAGCTACTCTACGATATCATCTTAGATAAAACAGATCCTAATCTGGTAGTACAAGAACTAGATATTGGAAATATGTTTAATGGGGGAGGAAGGGCTACAGACGTGATAAGGAAGCATCCTGGTAGATTCCAAATGATGCATGTAAAGGATGAAATAAAGAGTAAAAATGGAGAAATGGGAGATAAGTATGAAAGTACCGTCCTGGGGAAAGGGATATTGCCAGTTAAAGAGATTGTTGATTTGGCAAGAAAATCAGGAGGAACATCTTATTTTATTATAGAACAAGAATCATATCAAAATAAAACGCCTATTGAGTGCTCAAAAGAAGATTATATCGTTATGAAGAAGTGGGGCTTTTAGATAAGGGCTTTAAAATAAGTTTTAAATAATCTCCTGTTTGATTATAAAACCGTAAAGGCGAATCTGTACAATAAATAAAATACGCATGATTCAATACTATCCGCGCCCTTTCATAGTTGTGAAAGGAGGGTTCTCTTTCGGGTTGACTTTATTTTATAACTTATAGAAATTAAACGACAATGGCAAATGAAAAGCTAAAAATTGGGAAATCAATATCGTCCAGAAGAAAATTTATCCGCAATGCGTCCTTAGCCACAGCAGGCTTTTATATTGTTCCCCGTCATGTATTAGGTGGTAAGGGATATGTGGCTCCGAGCGATAAGTTGTTAATTGCCGGCGTAGGAGCCGGTGGCAAAGGGGGAGATGATGACCGACATTTTGCAGCTACAGGAAAAGCAGAAATTGCTTTTTTATGTGACGTAGATACCGCCAGGCTGCGGGAAGTCGTAAAATGTGGCCCAAAGCAAAATATTATCATGACTGGCGTGAAATGTTTGATAAAGAGCATAAGCATTTCGATGCGGTGGACGTAGGCATTCCTGATCATAATCATGCCATTGTAGGTTTCCACGCAATGCAGTTAGAGAAGCACGTGTATGTACAAAAACCACTAACTCATGATATCTGGGAAGCCCACATGATGGGAGAAGCGGCGAAAAAATATAAAGTAGTGACTCAAATGGGAGATCAGGGAACCTCCAGCGACGGTGTCCGTCAGCTAAGAGAATGGTATGAGGCGGGGATAATCGGAGAAGTGCACACTGTTCATTGCTGGACAGACAGACCCGTATGGCCGCAAGGTATTCCCTGGTCTTCTGCCAATCCACCAGTCCCCAAAGGTTTAAATTGGGATTTGTGGTTGGGCACAGCCCAAGAACATCCCTATGAAGATTTGATAGTTCCATTCAACTGGCGCGGGTGGTGGGATTTCGGCACCGGGGCTATCGGCGATATGGCTTGTCATATTGTAGGCCCTGTTTTTAAAGTATTAGGATTACAATATCCGACTGAAGTTGTTAGCAGTGTCAGTACGCCATATATAAATAACTGGACACCTGCTTATTACCCCAAGAGCGGCCCTATATCTACGTCTTCTCATTTGAAATTTGTCGGGAAAAATGGACAAATAGTCGATCTGAGCTGGATGGACGGAGGCATACAGCCCGAGCGTCCACCGGAACTGCTTCCAAATGAGGTCATGGGGGCAAAGGATGAACCGGGTAATGGTGTAATTTTTATCGGTACCAAAGGGAAAATGATGTGTGGTTATTATGGGGATGATCCACAATTACTACCGACTTCTCGAACAAAAGAGGTGCATGTTCCTCAAAAATATCCACGTGTTCCTGGTGGCGTCAACGGACATTATGGGCAATGGGTGGAAGCTTGTCTTGCGGGATATGGGAATATGGAAGTAGATTCTCCCTTTGTGGGTTATGCAGTTCCACTCACTGAAAGTATATTAATGGCAAATCTTGCCATCCGTAGTTTCGACTATCGTGTCCCTAATACAAAAGGAAACGGTTACAATTATCCTGGCCGCGGTATTACATTGCAGTGGGATGCGCAGAATCTGAAAGTCACTAATTTTGAAGCTGCCAATCAATATGTAAGGCGCACCTATCGCCAGGGATGGCCTGCATTATCGCTTTAACTCTTATTCTTTATAAAGACATGTAGGGGAAGTATATTTAATTCATTATTACCTGTAGTAAGGCTTAATGAAAGATGAGGGTTTAATCCCCTTTTAATCAGCACAATGTAAGACATGAAGCGATATACTATTCTCATAGCGGCAGTGGCTGCATTGGGCGGGCTGCTTTTCGGATTTGACACTGCCGTCATAGCAGGAACATTATCTCCTTTAAAGAGCTATTTTAATCTGGGTGATGCGGCCATCGGACTGGTGGTTGCCGCCTCCTCTATCGGATGTATTCCGGGTGCTTTTTTTGCAGGTCGCTTTGCAGATCGTTTTGGCCGGAAGAATATGATGATAGTTACAGCGCTCTTATTTATTATCGCTGCTTTATGCAGTGCTGTAGCAGGTAGTTTTACAGCGCTCACTATTTACCGTTTTATCGGTGGTATTGCTATTGGTATGGCCTCCACCTTGGCCCCCATCTATATTTCAGAAATAGCACCCCCTTCATTTAGAGGCCGCCTGGGAATGATGCAGCAACTGGCGATTGTAATCGGAATACTCATTGCCTTTATATCCAATTACGTAATTGCCAACGCCCATTTCGCTTTTTTGACGGATAACAATCACTGGCGTTACATGTTGGGGGCTGCCGTTTTCCCATCGGTTATATTTTTTCTCTTATTACTGTTGGTACCGGAAAGTCCCAGGTGGCTTGTATTAAAGAATAAATTGCCACAGGCAAAAAAGATTTTTGACAAAATATTCGAGAGGCAAGTTGCTTCTAATGAGGTGGAGGTTGTATTGGCTGATCTTAAAAAAGACAACCGGAAAGTAAAGTTCTCGGAAATATTTTCTTCACGTTACAGAAAGGTAGTCCTGATTGGGATTGTTTTTGCATCTATCGCCCAGCTTACGGGCATCAATATAATTTTTTACTATGCTCCCCTGATATTTGAAAGGACTCATGTAGGGGGAAGCGTACTTTTTCAGACGATATTAACCGGGATTGTCAATCTGATTTTTACATTAATTGCTTTTGCCATGATTGACAGAATAGGAAGAAAGAAACTGTTATTGGCGGGGTCTGCGGTAATGGGACTGTGTATGCTTTTAATCGGCTATTTGTTTTATGCTAATAATCTTGATAATTATTGGGTGTTGATATTAATATTTTTGTACATCGGGGCTTTTGCCTGCACATGGGGGGCGGTACTTTGGGTGTATGTAGCTGAAATATTCCCCAATAAAATCAGGGGCCATGCTACTTCATTTGCAGTTTTTGGAAATTGGATTATGAATACCATTGTTTCTTTTACCTTTCCCGTATTGTTATCGGGTCTGGGACCGGCAATCACTTTTTTTATATATGCCATTATTAACTTTGGATTAATTGTATTTGTATGGCGATATATCTTTGAAACAAAAGGTGTTCCATTGGAGGAAATGGAAAATAGGTATGAATTGGTTTAAGCATAACTTAGACTGCGAATATCTATTCTCATTCTCCCTTCACTTTTTCCACAATTTTCCCTGACTTTTTATCTTTTAAAATAAGCTTAGTGGCGCCATAATGTGTTACTTCTTCTTTTACCAGATAGTATTGGTCATCATAATCAGTGAGTGAAGATTCCTTTTTCAATCCGGTTTTTCCTCTCCAGACCGGAAGATCTACCGGCTCCCACAAC
>SCQV01000196.1 GCA_004299085.1 Chitinophagaceae bacterium
TCCAGTCATCCCGACTGACTATCAATCATTAAAAAGCCTGCAAATTAAATTTTTACAGGCTTTTTTTATTCTCTTTTATCATTACAAATACGGTACACGCATATCAGTCAACAAATACAAACAGCTTCTTTATTCCGTCAATTCGGGTTTTAGGCAAAAGCCAAACTAAAATTATGACGTCTGGGTCTTTTATCATAAAAGAGAATAATTGCATATTAATCAACGATTATTCATCAAGGCACCCTTAAAATAGGGCAAACTTTCAATGCGAATCATAAATGTCATACACATCTGCGCCTGCTTGCCGGATAGACAGGTTCTAATCCTCAAATTATTCTGGCACGATTTTACCTCTATTTCCTTGAATAAATTAACGGAAAACCATACATTTGTCATTGTACTTTAATGGAGATGTCTTATGCAAGTTCAATCTATTGATCGCGTGGAGATGATTTCGCCTGAAGAATTTCAGGAAAAATATTTCAAGCCGCGCAGGCCGGTCATCATCACACAATTTTCTCACAACTGGCCGGCATTTACCAAATGGACATGGGATTATTTTATAGAATTGGTGGGCAAAGAAAAAGTGGGTTTGTACAATAATACCCGTGCAGATGCTAATACGAAAGTGAACGGTTATGATGAAGAAATGTATTTCGGCGATTATCTGGAAATGGTAAAAAAAGGCCCCGTAGAGCTGCGGATTTTTCTCTTTAACATTTTCAAGCATGCACCACAATTAGTAGAAGATTTTACCTGGCCGGATAATCTCATTAAAGGATTATTAAAAAAACATCCGATGCTTTTCGTTGGCGGAGCCGGTTCCGTGGCTCACATGCATTACGATATCGATCTTTCACATATCATTCATACGCAGTTTATTGGCAGAAAAAGAGTTTTATTATTGGAAAATAATCAATCTCCGTTTATTTACAAGATGCCGTTAACAGTGGAAAGCGCCGCCAATTTCGTACATTGGGAAAATGGCCTGGATGAGAAAAATTTCCCGGCTTTAAAATATGCCAAAGCATATACTTCTATTCTGGAGCATGGCGATACTTTATTCATGCCCGCAGGCTGGTGGCATCATAATCAATATATGGAAAGCGGTTTCTCCATGAGCTTGCGCGCCTTGGATGAAAAGCTGAAAGGGAAATTAAACGGCTTCTATCATATTGTACCCATGCGATTGACCAATAATCTGCTGATTAAAACCCGCCCGAAATGGTGGTATTATTATAAACACGATGCGGCGATGAAGAACGCGGAAAAGGCGATTAATAAAGTAAGCAGGAAGCAGTTGCAGGAGGCGGGAAGCAGTAAGTGGTGAATGGTAAGTGGTAAATGGTAAATAGTAGTTTCAATCTCGATAGGAATTTACAAGAATCAGCCATCAAACAAATTTGTTTATGACTCACAAGTTAACTACAAAAGAAGACATCCTCCATCTTCGCTTACTGCATCAGCAGATCATTCATTCAAAATTCAAAACGGTAAAAGCACTTGTTGGTTTCATGGGTGCCATGCAGGCGCAGGATTATGCCATGAGTCGTTGGGCTACAGGTATCCGTTTACCCGGTAAAACAGAACTTGCAATACAGCGGGCGCTGGATAATGGAGAAATTATACGAACCCATCTACTACGCCCTACCTGGCATATAGTGGCTGCAGAAGACCTTTATTGGATGCTGGAGCTTACTTCACCGCATATACGTACTTCCATGAAATCCAGGCAAAAAAACCTGCAGTTAAATGAGGAGACACTTCATACATGCAATACCATTATCGAAAATGCATTAATGAAAAATTCATTCCTTACCCGCGATGATTTAGTAAAAGCACTCAACCAATCTGGTATTAGTACTTCAGAAGATAACAGGGCGGCACATATTTTTCTTTATGCTGAGTTGGATGGACTTATCTGTAGCGGCCCAAATATAAATGGTAAACCAACCTATGCTTTGTTCAGAAACAGGGTACCAATGCCTCCGTCAATCAATCGTAAAGAAGCGTTGGCTTTACTTGCAACCAGATATTTTTCCAGTCATGGCCCGGCTACGCTGGATGATTTTGTCTGGTGGTCGG